>CAZPPM010000053.1:0-20890 GCA_964588445.1 uncultured Citrobacter sp. | reverse complement strand
TAAATTGATTATTGCAAACTCTTATAGGAAAAAATATCAACATATGGGTAAAACCTGTCTTAGAAAGCGAGCCTTTTTGCCTATGAAATCAAGTAAGAAGGATCACAATAAGGTTCTTTTAAGGTCAGTAAAACCAACATAGAAACCATACCATTTTGTTATCCCTACCAGAAGCTTATGGCAGCGAATTGTTCAGGCCCCCTATTTACACAAGGCGTTTTCACTAGGATTGGGTCGGTAAAGCTTGTGCCTAAGTCCAATTCCATACCCAGAGCATCATTCACACCCATAAGACGCTTCCTTTGCAGGAAACGCCTCATGGGTATTCTTACAGGAGAATTAAACCACTCCCTTACTGCCAGCCGCCACCTAGGGCTTTGTATAAGTTCACCCTAGCCAGCACCTGTTTCAATCTAATCTCTGTCAAATCAATCTTTGCTTCCAGTGCTTCCCGCTGGGTCAATAACACCTCCATATAATCCGCATGAGCAGACCGGAATAGGTTATTGGATATATTAACAGACTGTGCCAATAAATCGGCTTCCCGCATTTTGGTCGCATAGCTTTTTCCGAAATTTTCCGCACGAGATAATTGGTTCATAACTTCAATATGCGCCTGAAGAATCGCCTGTTCATAAGTAAACACAGCCTACATCTGACGAGCATTCGAATTTTGATAGGTTGCCTTAATAGCATTTTTGTTAATCAAAGGAGCTATCATATCTCCTGCCAGGTTGTATAAAATCGATTCAGGATTGACCAGATAACCCGGATGAAAGGCGCGAAGACCTATACCCGTCGTTAAACGGAACGAAGGGTAGAAATTAGCACGGGCTACCTTCACATCTAATTTAGCGGCCTCCAATTCCATCTCTGCCTTCCGTATATCCGGACGCTGGTACAATAACTGTGAAGGAATTCCTACACTAATCATTCCCGTATCAATAGTGGCAAAAGTGGTCGCCTGTCGAATAACGGGTTGAGGGAAACGACCTACCAGAAAATTGATTTTATTCTCTGTTTCAATAATGCGCTGCCGGATCTCGTATTGCAGATTTTGCGTATTGAGTAATTGTGCTTCAAACCGGTTTACAGCAAGCTGTGTCACCTTTGCTGCATTCTTTTCCAGGCGAATTACTTGTAGCGCATTGGTTTGTATTTCGATATTACGATTCAGAATATCAAGGAGGTTATCCTGTGCCATCAACTCATAATACAAAGCCGCTATTTCTGCAATAAGATGGGTAACCATAAAATTTTTCCCTTCCACGGAAGACAAGTATTTCAATACTGCGGACTTACGAGCGGTTCTTAATTTCTTCCACACATCTAATTCCCAAGAAGTATTTAAGCCTATCAGGTAGTCCGGCAATATCTTTGGTATCTCCTTGCCCGGTTTCATTTCTATCGTTTCATCTACGGCTCCATGCCGGGTATAGCGTCCCTCTTTTTCAAAACCAATTCCGGCTCCCATGGTTACAAAAGGCAGGTACTCACCTTTACGAGCTATCACTTCATTTTTACTAATCGCTATTTCTTGCAGCAGTATATTCAATTCCTGATTATTGTGCAGGGCAGTATCAATTAGCGACGCCAGGCTGGGGTCAGCAAAAAAATCCCGCCAATTTTGCTGTGCTGTATTATTGGTATCTATTGCAGCAACATACGTTGCAGGTAGTTTTTTATCTGCCTCCCGGATGGTAACGGAGGGAATCTTACAAGCGCCAAGAGATAATAAGAGTAAGGCCACCGCTATATGACTAAGGCTTAATTTCTTTCTCATTTTTATTGCTGAATCTTTTAATTAGTTTTTTTATTTTTTTGGTCAATGCTTTTTCGGAAGAATGGCTGGTCACAAAATCTTCGCTTAATGGATTCTCATCTTCATCCCGAATCAACTTCCTACCCCCTGCTATCTTTCCGGCGATGTAATAAAGACCCGGTATGAGCAGTACACCGAAGACAGTACCGATAAGCATCCCTCCCAATGAAGAGGCGCCAATAGTTCTGTTGCCTACTGCCCCAGGCCCTGTAGCCAACACCAGTGGAATAAGTCCAGCTATAAAGGCAAAAGAAGTCATAAGGATGGGACGAAAACGCACTTTTGACCCTTCAATGGTGGCCTGCAATAGAGAAGCACCTTGCTGATATTTTTGCACTGCAAATTCCACAATCAGGATCGCATTTTTTCCCAAAAGTCCGACTAGCATTATCAATCCCATCTGCGCATATATATCATTGGCCAATCCCATTATCTTCAACAATAAAAAAGAACCGAATGCCCCTACCGGCAAAGAGAGTAAGACCGCTAGTGGAATGATAAAACTTTCATATTGTGCTGCCAATACCAGATACACAAATAGTAACACTACCAGAAAAATATACAAGGCTTCATTCCCTCTTCCTGCTTCGTCATATGACAAACCTTCCCAGGCAATATCATATCCCTGTGGCAAGGTTTCAGCGGCTACCCGCTGTATAGTAGCGATGGCATCACCCGTAGTGTAACCCGAAGCCGGCATCCCTTTAATGGAAGAAGAAGTATAGAGATTGAATCGGGTAATTTCATTGGGCCCCTGTGTTTTTTTCATACTCATAAATGCCGAATAAGGAACCATTTCGTCACGGTTATTCTTGATATAAAGATTCAGCACATCAGCAGGAAGCCGGCGGTATTCCGGAGCCGCCTGTGTGTACACTTTGAAAAAATTACCAAAGCGTACAAAACCTTGTTCATAAGTACTACCCAATAGTATATCTAAATTATCCATCGCTTTACCAATGGATACACCTTTCTGCATAGCCTGTTGGTTGTCGATCACCAGTTCGTATTGCGGATAATTAGCTGCAAAAAAAGTAAACAATCCTGTAAGCTCTTTTCTCTTTTGCAAGGCGGCCATAAACTCCTTATTCACCTTATCAAATTCCTGATAATCTACCGTAGAACTTTTGTCCAATAACCGAAGGGAGAAACCATCCGAAGAACCATAGCCGGGTACAGCAGGTGGCTCGAAGTATTCAATTACGGCACCTATATCTTTTGTTTTTTCTTCCAGTTCCTCGATAACTTGTTTTACAGAGTGTTTTCGCTTTGCCCAGTCTTTTAAGTTAATTACACATGTACCGGCATTGGAACCCCTTCCTTCTGTAAGAATCTCATATCCCGCCAGAGAGGACACCGATTGAATGCCATCTACTTCTTCTGCTATTTTTTGGAGTTCTCGAGCCACTTGATTGGTACGCTCCAGAGTAGCGCCAGGAGGTGTTTGAATAATAGCATAGACCATTCCCTGATCCTCATTGGGAATAAAACCCGCCGGTAAAGTTTTATTCACAAAAAAAATACCGGCACAAAAAGCAATCAACAAGGCATAAGTGACGAAGCGACGATGCACCAGCTTACCCAACAAACTTGTATAACGACCTGTTAGCTTCTCAAAGCGTGCATTGAACCAATCAAGAAACCGATTGATAGGTGTACGCTTGCGAGGTTGTCCATGCGTGTTTTTTAGGATCATGGCACATAATACCGGCGTAAGTGTTAAAGCGATCACACCCGACAATACAATGGAACTTGCCATAGTGATCGAGAACTGTCGATAGAAGATACCTACTGGTCCTGACATAAAAGAAACTGGAATAAACACCGCTGTCATCACCAGCGTAATAGCAATGATCGCCCCACTGATTTCGCCCAGCACTTTTTTCACCGCATAAAAAGGACTCAGGTGCTCCTCCTGCATTTTCGTATGCACCGCTTCCACCACCACGATAGCATTGTCTACTACAATACCAATAGCTAATACAAGCGCAAAAAGTGTTACCATATTAATGGTAAGCCCAAATAATTGCATGAAGAAGAAAGTCCCAATTAAAGATACAGGTACGGCAAGTATGGGAATAAGTGTAGAGCGCCAATCACCCAAAAAGATAAACACAACGATACCCACCAAAACAAACGCTTCTAATAAAGTATGCAATACCTTTTCAATAGAAGCATCTACAAACTTGGATACATCGTAGTTGATCTCATAATCCATCCCGGGAGGAAAATCCTTTTTTAACTCTTCCAATTTTTCTTTTGCTTCATCTATTACCTTGCTTGCATTACTACCAAAGTTTTGTTTCAATACGATAGATGCAGCCGGATGGCCATCTTTATTGGAATAGATATCAAAGAATTCACTTCCTAATTCTACATCAGCAATATCTTTTAATTTCAACATCTCCCCATCCGGTGTAGCCCTCACTATGATATTATCGTATTCTTCCGGCTTGTTGAACCGCCCTTTGTAAGTGAGCACATATTCCAATGATTGCGCCTGCTTTCCGGAGCTCTGGCCAATGCGACCAGGTCTACCAATCACACTCTGCTCATTCATTGCTTCCATTACCTCTTCGGAGGAAATATTGTAAGCCCGCATGCGATCCGGCTTTAGCCAAATACGCATAGCATATTGACGGCTACCTAATATCTGCGCACGTCCCATCCCTTTGATGCGCTGTAGCTCGGGTAACACATGCACGTTGGCAAAATTGTACAGGAATTTTTCATCGGCATTTTTATCCTTGCTGTAGAGGTTTACATACATCAACATACTGGGTTGAATGGGTGTAATAACCACTCCTTCCCGCTGTACAAGTGGCGGCAGGTTATTCATTACCTGATCTACCCTTGTCTTTACATTCACAACGGCAGCATTGGGATCTGTACCGGGTTCAAATACGATCTGTATAGTAGCTTCACCGGCACTAGTTGCATCGGAAATAATATATTGCATCCCCTGTACCCCGTTAATAGCTCGCTCTAGTGGTACCAGCGTGGATTTCACTAATACATCGGCACTAGAGCCGGGATAAGCAATAAAAACCATAACCCGTGGCGGTGCTATTTCCGGAAACTGTGAGATGGGCCTGGTGGTGATGGCCAAAACGCCTAACAGGATAATAGCCAGAGATATCACAATGGCCAGGACTGGCCGCTTTATAAATTTGCTAAACATTTGTTTTGTTTAATAAGGTGAAAGATCATTCGGCATGTAAGGCACCTAAGCCGGCTATAGCCTCCTGCGGGTTTACCAGATCAAATTTTATATGATCGTTGTTCTTTACTTTCCGCAATCCATCCAATAATATTTTTTCATTGGACTGTAGCCCGCTGGTTACCACATACAAATGCGGCAACTCTTCGCCAATAGTAATCTCCCTTGTGTGAGCAATGTTTTTATCATCAATTACAAAAACATATTTCTTATCCAGTATTTCAAAAGTGGCTTTTTGGGGAATCAACAAGGCGTTCTTTACCGTTACCGGCATGAGGATATTACCGGTTCCGCCATGGCGTAGCATACCTGTCGGATTAGGGAAAGCTGCCCGGAAAGCGATATTACCTGTTTCATTGTTAAAGTCGGCTTCGATTGTTTCCACTTTACCGTTCTGCTGAAACAATTGCCTATCGGCTGTTTGCAGCTGTACCATTTGATTTTTCCCGGCAGTAGTATTTTTAAAAAAACTGAGGTACTCTGTTTCAGGCACATTGAAGTACACCCACATTTTACTATTGTCGGATAAACTGGTAAGTAGCTCACCTTCATCTACGAGACTACCCAAGCGGACAAAAAATTTATCCATGATACCATCAAAAGGTGCCCGCACTTCTGTAAGACCCAGATGCACCTGTGCTAAGGATAGTTCCGCCTTCGCCTTATCCAATTTAGCTTTCGACAAGGCCAGTTCATTGGGTGAAACAATATTGCTATCGGCCAGGCTTTTGGTGTTGCTATATTCTATTTCTGCATAATTTTTTTCAGCCTTCGCCTTTTCCACCTCGGCCTGGTATAGTAAAGGCATGATCTGAAACATTAACTGTCCTTTTCTTACAAACTGTCCTTCATCTACTAATACCTTTTGCAAATACCCTCTTTCCTGTGAACGGAGTTCTATATGCTGCGATGATCTTATCTGACAGACATACTCCCGGAATAAAGTAGTATCGGCATGGAGTGCAGTAGTGACCAAAAAAGTAGTAGCTTCTTCCTTTTCATTCTTATGATCCTTACAAGCGAAAGTAAATAGCGTGATCGCTAACAGGATGGATAATGAGATCCTTGTCATCAAACGTATGATTAAATTAAAAAATTCAAATTGTTAACTATGTGCATAGCATAGCCAGGCTATTGATAGCCGCTACACTGCCCTTACTAAATGATGTAAGAGAGAAAAATCAGGAAAGAAGAAACCCCTTCCAAGAATGATAGAGAATAAAATAAGGAACAGTAGGCTGTTGCCGTACTACGCATACCTGTTGCTGTCGCCGATTCTCCACTATGCGGTTATAAGCTTGCAGGTAAAAAGAAGGCTCTTCGTTATCAGAGAAGATTGTAATATAAATTTCTGAAGAATCATCCTTTTCTTTTTCCTCTGTTTCCATCTCCTGATCTACAGGGATAGCAAACGACTGTGCGGATAGGCTGAGATCGGTAAAGTTTGCCAAACGCAAATGCCCAAAAGAAGAGGCTACATTTTTGTTACTGAAATACGATTGTAAAACAAACAGGTCAAAAGACCGAAGAAAAATGAATATGCCTACTAAAAGTAAAACAAGATAGAAATCTAATCCCGATCTTGTATTTAACCTTTTTTGGATGGATGCTAACATATTATAACTCTTGCGAAATAGCACAGCGAAAATAATACAAAAAAACATACCTTATCTTTCACTTACCCTACTTATCCCAACAAAACCCACAGATTTTCTTTAAATTAATTGAATAAGCTAAGGGTATATTCATCTCTCCCACACCGTTATCCGAATCTCAAGCTTATTGGACAAACTGAAAAAATTCCTACACAAGCAAATACATACCTAGAGAGCGAGTTGTTTTGTGAACCCTACAATCAGGTTGATTGAAGATGCTAATTATTTTTGCCTATGAACCTTTTAATGACTACTACTCTAAAAAAAGGGGCATTCTATTAGTTATCATTTAGAAAGTAAAACCAAACCACACAGGGTAGCAGATATAATAAAAGAGAGCGTGCTCACCTGATCAAACTTTTGACCCAAGTCGCTTGCAGCCCTAGCGTCTTCATTAATTATATTTTACCTCAATAAATCAGGTAGTGCCAATCATACTTCATTAATAAGTAATAGCTATTCTTCTTCCTGTTCTGCTTCCCAATTAATGCTACTCTCCGCGATGGATGTTAAATTCGCATCTGCTTGCTTTTCCTCGTCTACTGTTTGCACAAGCAAGTCGGCAATCTCTACCTGTCCCATTGTCATTGCCAGTTGAACAAGCGTTCCGTAAGCAGCAATCTCGTAATGTTCTACTTTTTGTGCTGACATTATTATACCAGCATCTCTTGTCATTGTTCCTTCTTCCGTTTCTTTCACTACTGATTCTCCTTCTTTTGTCAAGCCTTCCATACCATCACATTTTTTGGCTTGAGGCGTTTCACCCAATATTGCAAACACTTCTTCCAATCTGGTAATGTGTTCTTCGGTTTGTGCCAGGTGATCAGTTATAGCTGTTTTTACTATTTCAGTTGTAGCCGATTTGTGCATTTTAGGCAAAGCACTTGTTAAATGTTTTTCAGCCCAATACAGATCCTTAAGGGAATCAATAAATAATTTTTTCAGTTGGGTATTATCATTTCCTTGTTCCTCTCTTGTTTTATTGGACGCTGGTGTTTTCGTAGATGCCATAAAAAATGTTTATCGTTGGAAAATATTTCTGTCGAAGGAAAAGAGAAAAATGTGTGCCATACCAAAATAGGGAAGCAATCAGCTAACAAACTATTGAATTGAGTAAAGAACACCCGATAATGTGGAATAAATAGGAGTAAAATGTATAGTAAAGTTGTTGAGCAGCGGTAAGGTGATATTTCTATGTCTTAGTAAAAAAATATTCTCTTTTACCAGAAAATTAAAAGCATCTACCAACTAGCAGGAAAACAGTCTTTTGTTGTTTAAGCTAACTTTTGTGCGTCTTCTTGGCTAGCGTATTCATTTTGAGGATCAGGAAGTACTCGAACAGATGATTCCTGCAAGGAAATTACAGACGAAGCAGAATATATCCCCACATTCCTACCCGCATAGGTATAATCCATGAGCGTTAGCTTTACCACATTGTCAATCGAGAGTTCAATGTAGTTCCCATAACGAATCAATTTAAACCTGAAAGATTTTTTTTCTCGTACAGGAAATACGTTAGACTGAATATCGCTGAAGATGAAATTCTGTTTAGCATTCAGAGGATTGAATCCCCAAGATCGAATACCCACCACTCCACTAACCACGTTGAAAGATATAAAATAACCATTGCCTTCATTATCCATATCGGTTACTAATCCTAATTTTCCCATACCTTCTACCGTTAATAATCCTTCCCAAATAAAGCTTGCTGCGGGTCTTTGAAAACAAAATATTTCATAGCCGCTACGCGTGCCGCAAGTCCATTTAGTTGGTTCTATCATTAAAAGTGCCGTGTCATTACCCAAAAGTTGTTGAGGATTTCCAAGTTGTCCTTGTTTTATTTCCTCTGTTACCATCTGTTCCCAGCGGTAATAAGAAGTTAATAGAAGTCTACCGTTTTCATCCGTTCGCAATTGCTTGGGAGGTGGTAAAACTCGTAGCGTATCAATTTTTCCAGCATAGAAAAAATTATAAATTAGCACATGTTCTCCGTCTTGCACGGCACGTGCAGCGTAGTTTCCTTTCGGCAGCAATACATCATCATGAAAAGAATGGTATTCTCCAAAAAAATCCGGGGCAAACCAATAACGAACTAGAATGTCTTCGCGAATAGAGCCGATCAAGTAGGATCGGTCATTGAGCCAAAACACACAGGGGCATTCAATATCATCATACACCAGCGGGTGCAATAAGGGTGGTAGCAATTCTACAGTATGTGCTTTAATAAGTACTACTCCTACGCAGCCCCTGCGAGAGATAGGGCCTTTTATAGAACGGGCACTGAGAAGCAGGTATGATTGATTTTTAACATCAAAGCGAAAAGGATCTCGAAAGCTAAGCCAGGTACGAGGGTTATCCGTGGCCGTTTCATAGTACATGCCTGTTGGTTCAATCGGAAATCCTGGCTTTTCGATTTTGACCCAGTTCAGCAGATCGTCTGAGGCTGCCACACCTATTCTTGATATAATACCTCTGTCTTTCCGCTGCAGCCCAGTATAATACATAATGAATTGGCTATTCTCTTCGTATACGTGCATCGTCCATAGCATATCATCATCCCATTCTCCCGGATCGCCTACAAAAAGAGCATTCTTAACCCGTTTCCAGGATATCCCATCTTTTGAGATAGCATGTGCGATATAATCGTGATTAGGAATTATAAGATGAAAGAGATGGAATACCCCATCGTGGATAATCACTGTAATATCTCCAATTTCCCAATCACTAAATCCAGATCCAGAATACATGACATTTAAGTTGGTTATCAAATTTACGATAGCCTGTTGGCATACTATTAGTTATTTTTATAACTCATCTAACCCTATTTGTCATGGCACATGAATATTATATTCAGTTATTTAGCCCTCACGGCCTTATTCGTTATAAAAATCCTGAAATAGGAAGAGATAAAGACACCGGTGGGCAAGTTAAATATGTACTAGAGATGCTTGAGTCCCTTTCTTCGCATCCGCAAATACGAAAAGTAGATCTGTTTACTCGTCGCATCATAGATAAACGGGTATCTCCTAGTTATGAGAAAGAAATAGATATTGTGAATGAAAAAGCACGTATTGTACGCATTACTTGCGGAGGTAACTCTTATAAACCTAAAGAACTACTTTGGGATCATCTGGATGAGTTTATTGATAAAACAATTCGGTTTAATGAAAAGCAGGGCGATTTTCCGGACGTAGTACATGGCCATTATGCAGATGGCAACTTTATCGCACATGAAATCAGCGAAATGCTGGGCATTCCTTTCCTCGCAACTGGTCATTCGCTAGGTATAAATAAAAGAAATTTGTTGCTGCAACAAGGGATGACCCTTTCTCAAATCAACAGCACTTTTCATATGCAAAAGCGAATTGAAGTAGAAGAGCGTATTTTGCTATCTGCAGATGCTTTTGTAGTAAGCACCCAACACATTATTGACTCCCAATATGCTTTATACGAAAACTTCAAAGCGGCTCGATTCCAGGTGATTCCTCCCGGCATCAATAACGACCTATTCTATCCCTTTTATCGTTTCGATATGCCTTCCTATAAAATGACAATTGAACAGGAACAAGCTGTTTACCGTGTCAATTCTGATATTGATCGTTTTCTTTTTCATCCTGAAAAGCCCTTGATTCTTTCAATTGGAAGGGCTGATAAACGAAAAAATTTCGAGTCCATCATTCAATCTTTTGGTCTGGATAAGGAGTTGCAGGCAATGGCTAATCTAGCCATATTTGCCGGTGTACGTAAAGACATTACACAGATGCCTGATGAAGAAAAGGATATATTAACCAACCTGTTGCTCTTACTGGACAAATATGATCTCTATGGAAAAATGGCCATCCCCAAAAAAAATGATCCGAAATTGGATGTCCCTGAAATTTACCGGCTGGCCGCAAGAAAAAAAGGAGTGTTTATTAACGCCACGCCTGGAGAAAATTTCGGATTAACTATTGTGGAAGCTGCCGCTTGTGGTTTACCCATAGTCGCTTCTCCCAGTGGTGGACCTAAAGAAATTATCACACAATGCGAAAATGGTATTTTAGTTGATGTAGATAATCCTGAAGCTATTGCATCCGCACTTAAGCAGATTATTTCAGACGAACCTCTTTGGGAGAAATACTCCACAAATGGCATTGTCGCTTCTTCTCAAAAATATTCCTGGAACTCTTTTACTACTCAATATGTAGCACTCCTTGATAAACTATTTATGCAGGTTCCCAAAGAATCGTTGACGTATGTTCACAAGACGGCTTATGGAAAACGGCTAAGTAAAGCAGAGTGGTATTTTATAACGGATCTAGATGGTACATTGGTTGATGGGAACAATACAGAAGGCCTTGCCGAACTTCGTTCATGGGTGATAGATAATAAGGATAAGGTGATATTTGGCATAGCCAGTGGACGTAATCTGGAGATAACGCAAAAAGCTATTACAGATTATCAACTGCCCGAACCGGATGTGGTGATTTGTTCAGCAGGATCTGAGCTATACTACACAAAAAAATTACTGCCCGATACGGGTTGGCAAAGTCATATCGACTATCAATGGAAACGAGAGGAACTTGAAAAAGCATTATTGAAATTTCCGGGTATACGGCTACAAGAAGATGCTGCACAATGGCCTTTCAAATTGAGTTATTATGCCGACAATAACTTTGACGATGATGCCATTGCCGATCTATATAAATTCCTAGATGATCGAAAACTGCATGCAAAGATTCTTCTTACTGAAAATCGGTTTTTAGATCTATTACCTCACCGTGCAAGCAAAGGTAGTGCCGTGCGTTACCTTAGCTACAAATGGAAAAAACCATTAGATAGATTTATTACAGCCGGAAATAGTGGAAATGACATTGATATGCTAACTGGAAAAACAAAAGGCATAGTAGTGGCCAATTATAGTCCGGAATTACAGAGTTTGAAAGGCAACAAAAGTATTTATTTTAGTAAGTCTCCCCTATCTAAAGGAGTGCTAGAGGGCATTCTTCATTATCTATCATAAATTTTCAATTATCAATGATAAGGCTATACTACTCTTCTATTTGTTGCAAATACGATTGCGCAGCAACTACTCACTCTTACCCCACTTACTTGGCAAAGAGATTAGTATGAGCTTTTGCAAGGCAGCTTGACAACTAAAATTTGTTCAAAAACAGGGGAGGCTATAATGATGGGCTTTTGTTGTTATTGTCCTTTGCTTTATCACGTAACGTACGAATATGATTATGAGAAATGAGCAGAGCATTATACTGGTTTTGAAGCAGGGTGCGAATTTCTTCCGGCAACTCTTCTTCCAGCACTTCTTCATATGCTTCTTTAGCAGCATCTTCACCATATTCACAGGATTCTAATACATCTACTTGATCATCGTTCCCAAAAGTGGATTTAATATCCATCCAGGTTCGATAAATTTTTCCTCGCATAGTAGTTCCTTCTGCTGCTTTATTTCCTTTACTTTCTACCACCTGACGTAAAGTGTCTGCATAGTTCTTGCTTTGTTTTGCCCTCTCCAGGAAAATAGCTACTAGTTCCGAGTTATTCGTTTGTGTACTTGCTTTTTTATAGCCTTCTATTCTATCATTATTGATTTCAATAAGATCATTGAGAGCCTCTTGATAATTCATATGCGTTGATTTTAGATCCTTAAAAAAGTTTACATGTAGAAGGAGTAAATACCATGCCATGCATTTTAAGCTATTGCCAATAGCAATATATTGCATTTCTTCCCCATAATAGGATTGGACATTCTGTCCATTATCTACAACGAAAGGGAGCGGTCAGGAATAGCTCCTATTGGCCATACCGCATACAAGGAATCTAGTAAATAATCTCCCTTTTACTTCGCTCTTCCTAAGATGGTAAGTTCCCAAAAAATACATGTAGGGAAAAAAGTACAACTCGCATCCACCTTTATCCATTCTCTGGCGGCAGTTCTAGCTTCATCTTTGCACTATCAAATTAATCACAACAATCTAAATAATCTAGAAATGAATCGTTCAGCAAAAGTCGTTAGGAGCGGCACTATCACAGAAGGAAAAGAAATCCTTACTATGTAAAACCTGCAACCTGGAAATAACCTTATTACACAACTTATCTATTTATTTATCTATAAAATTTTAAAAAATGAAATCAACAATTGCAACAATCAGCTTATTTACTGCCTTATTATCCAGCACCTCCATTTTTTCACAAGGGAAAAGAGTACCAGCTTCTGCCGGAAGGGCAGAATATATTGAAGTAGAAAAAGGAGTGAAACTCCACGTTACCGATATCGGCGATGGACAGCCCATTGTATTGATTCATGGCTGGCCTTTAAGCGATGCGATGTATGAATATCAATATCAGTATTTGTCCCGTAGAGGTTTTAGAGTAATCGGCATTACACTTCGTGGTTTTGGTAAATCAGACAAGCCTTATGGAAAGTATGACTTTGATGTTTTCTCGGACGATATAAAAGTTGTTTTGGATAAATTAAATATTCAAAAAGCGACATTAGGGGGTTTTTCAATGGGCGGTGCCGTAGTCATTCATTATGTAACAAAATACAACTCGGCTCATGTAAGCAAGTTGGCTTTATTTGGCGCAGCAGCTCCCTCCTGGAAACAGCGGGAAGGCTTCCCTTATGGATTACCTGACGAAACTGTAGAAGGATTAATAAAGGCTACTATGACCCAACGACAGGATTTGATTGCAAGTTTCGGAGCGGGTTTTCCGGCGAAGGAGGGAAACATTTCTAAAAATGTAGAAAAATGGTTGGAGAATATAAATTTAGAAGCCGACCCTTATGCAATTACAGAATCTATTACAGCACTTAGAGATTTAGACTTACGTCCTCAGCTTTCTAAAATCAATATTCCTGTCGCCATATTTCACGGCGTGTATGACAAAAACTGTCCTTTCATTTGGGCGGAGCAATTACAAAAAGACATCAAAAACGCAACCATCATCAGATTTGAAAACAGTGGTCATGCCCTTTTTGTAGAAGAAGCAGAGAAGTTCAATAGTGAATTAGAAAAATTCGCAAATAGTACACTTTGATAAACTAGGCGAAATAAACATTCAATCCATTCAAACTAATTTAAAATTAAAAATCATGAACACCTTACAATTAAAAGACGGAACAGAGATTTACTACAAAGACTGGGGCACAGGACAGCCTATTATGTTCCACCACGGTTGGCCGCTTAGTAGCGACGACTGGGATGCCCAGCTTTTCTTCTTCCTTGAAAAAGGATACAGAGTCATTGCTCACGATCGCAGAGGACACGGTCGGTCTACTCAAACCTTTCAAGGAAATGATATGGATACCTATGCAGCAGATGTGGCTCAATTAGTAGAACACCTCCAACTAAAAGAGGTAATCCATATAGGACATTCAACTGGCGGAGGCGAAGTGATCCGCTATGTAAACAAATTCGGCAAAGGAAAAGTAGCAAAAGCTGTATTGATAAGCGCAGTAACCCCTTACATGATTGCAGATCAGAAAAATCCTGAAGGTGTACCCTTAGCTGTTTTTGATGATATCAGAAATAATACCGCACATAACAGGCAACAGTTCTATCAAGATCTTACCCTTCCGTTTTATGGCTATAACCGTGAAGGAGCCGTGGTAAAAAAAGGTATACAGGACAATTGGTGGAGACAGGGAATGATGGGAGGTATAAAAGCACAATATGACTGTATTAAAGCTTTCTCGGAAACAAATTTTACAGAAGACTTGAAAAATAGTGACATCCCCGTTTTAGTACTGCACGGTGAAGACGACCAGATAGTCCCTTATCAAACTACAGCTGTAAAAGCCGCTGCCTTACTTAAAAATAGCCAACTGATTACCTATCCAGGGTTTTCGCATGGAATGCCCACTACCGAAGCAGAAACCATCAACAAAGATATTTTGAACTTCATTGCTTGATAATCCTACGATAATAGCGAATAAATTGCGGAGTAGCGTTTACTCCGCAATTTTGTAAGTTTTATCGAATTTTAATCCGGCCAACACTATTGAAACTAAAAAGGCATTCAGGAATCCATTATTGGCCTGAGTCAAAAAGCCGCATCTTAAATTTGTACTTTTATCCTTATTCATTGTAAGAGATGACCCATAAACAACTATTTCGGAGTAATTTAAAAACGTTAGGACTTATAAAGCTGAATGGAGAAAGCATGCACGCCATTAATAGTGATGCTTACAAAGAATATATAAAGGTACTGTTCCTGCCCAAAGGCTATCAACTACAAGTGGACTTGGTAGAATATTTGGTTAAACAACCTTCTTTATTTTTTATTAGCCCTAATCAATTCCTGCAATTAAAAAAGACGGGGGTGGAAAAAGGCTATTTCATTTTTTACAATCGTGATTTTTATTGTATTCAGATTCACGATGACGAAGTGGCTTGTGACGGATTATTGTTTAACAATATCCATAATATGCCCATGGTGGCTCTGAATAAGGCAGAACTGAATTTCATCACTTACATTTTTAGCCAGATGGAAGATGAGTTCAACTTAAAGGATGCTTCTTTAGAAGAAATGATTCGCACTTATCTAAAGCAATTGTTTATCAAATCCGCACGTTTGTGGAAAACACAACACTTAGATAAGCAGCTTACAGAACAAAACAACGATCTGGAGTTTTTCCGTAAGTTCACCTTACTGGTAGAAGAACATTATAAGCATAAGCATCATGTTGCTGCATATGCAGAATTGCTGTTTATCGCTCCCAAGACCATCACCCATAAATTTAAACGGCTTAACCTGCCCCAGCCGAATGACATCATTAAAAACAGGATTTTATTAGAGGCCAAGCGGCTCTTGGCACACACCCATCTTAGTGCCAAAGAGATTGGCTACGAATTGGGCTATGATGATCCGGCCTATTTCAGCCGGCTCTTTGTACAGAAAACAGGCGATACCCCATCAGGTTTCAGAACAAAATTTCTTTCGGAAAAATAATCTTCACTAATTCTTATGCGCAACTCTTATAGAGCCTTATTGCTAGGCTTGCTGTCTTCATTATTCTTTGCCGTCACTTTTATTGTCAACCGCTTAATGTCATTAGAAGGCGGCAGTTGGATATGGAGCGCTTCTTTACGTTTTCTTTGGATGTTTCCTTTTTTTCTACTTATAGTTTTCGCCCGTCGGAACTTTAAGCCCTTGTGGGAGGAAATGAAAAAACATCCTTTCCAATGGCTACTTTGGAGTACGATAGGTTTTGGTGTTTTTTATGCACCCCTCACTTTTGCGGCGGCCTACAGTCCCTCCTGGCTGGTAGCTAGTACCTGGCAGTTTACCATTATTGCAGGCATCCTCTTGTCGCCCTTAATCACCCTGCAAGAGAAAGGCAGCACGCAACAAAATAAGCTATTGCCATCTCTGCTTTTTTCAGGTATCATTCTTTGCGGAATTGTTATCATGCAGATAAGCCAGGCTGATGCGTTTACACTACAGCATTTTGCGTTGGGAATATTACCTGTACTCATTGCAGCATTTGCCTATCCGTTAGGCAATCGTAAAATGATGCAGCTTACAGGAGGGAGATTAGACGTATATCAACGAATACTCGGCATGCTCATTGCCAGTTTACCATTTTGGTTACTCCTAAGCGGATATGAGTTGTTTGTCAATCATACTCTACCGGTGAGCAGCCAATACACACAAACTTTTATTGTAGCGATTTCCTCCGGCGTTGTTGCTACTGCCTTGTTTTTTCTAGCTACAGACAAAGTCAGGAAAGACGAAAAATCTTTAGCAATGGTTGAAGCTACGCAATCTACTGAAGTACTATTTGCCCTATTGGGAGAAATCCTGATTCTAAATGCGGCTTTGCCTGATGAATATTCGTTGGTTGGCATAGCGTTGATAATTGTGGGAATGGTATTGCACAGCTTAAAAAGCAGAAACCAGGTTTAGTACTTTTCGATTGTACAATTGCAGGAGTTCAAAAAAATTAATACGCTAAAAATTAAAAGTATTCTTGTTTTCAATGTTTATTCATTTATGTCTACAGTCTTGTTTTAGTAGAGCTACAGCGAATGGACAAGGTTTGGTGATGGACGGAATTTTTAGCATTGAAGGTTAATCAAAGAACGGAAGTTGAATTTGAACTTCCATTAATACGAATCCGTCCAGTCCCACTTTTGACAATACCTTGATATCGGTTCCTTTTTTCTTCTTCTATAATTGAATCGATAAAATCATTAACATTCAGTTCTTTCAATGCAGCATATAGTTTTCTGTCCTGATTCGCTTTTTCAGCTAACTCATATTTCATTTGCTGATACTTTACTCTAGCCCAATCATTCTTTCTTAAAAAATTGCGGGATAAAATATGCCTTTCTAAGGCTTTGCTTCCAACAGGACAAACATACAGGTGATGACTTATTCCGTCTAAAACTTCACTTGTCCTTTTACCATTCCGTTTAAACACGTCGCGGTCTTCCATTCCTTGATTTCCATTATGGTAATATCCTGTTCTTTCGAGTTTTACTTTTATTATTTCAAAATCTGATGGATTAGAATAGATAATGTCAATGTCTATTATTGGTTTTGCATCTAAATTCGGCACCGAAGTACTACCAACGTGTTCAATACTATATTCACTCCCGCCCAAGACGATTTCTATTTCACGTTTTATGTTCGTAAAGTCCGTAATCCAATTTGCAGTATACTTTTCGAGTAGCATTCTGTTACTTTAAAACGACGCAAGTTTTGAATATTGCCTTCAGGTGAAGCTTTCAATCACTATACTGTCAGCAAGCACAAATGTAAATAGAAAGCGTAAATACTCAATTTACTAGCGTTACCCCACTGGCCGATGGTAGCGGTTCGGGATGTCGTCCGTTGCCTGACTGAACGATTACTTGTCATTTACTGTACTACTGTGCCTTTTAATTCGATGATAATTGTCTGCTTTTTTTCAATATAATCCCGATAAGAATAGCGAAAATAAGTGTTACTATGGCAAATGACTTTTCAAAATTTGTTTTTGCAAAAATATTTCCGATTGTATTCAGTACAAACAGGATAAAGAAAATCCAAAGTATGATGTTAATCATACTTTGTCGAAAATAGCGTCTAATGTAACCACCTTCCATTAGCAAGACAAACCCTAAAAAAAAGTTGATAAAAATTGAAATGCTTTCAAAAATATACATTTCCCGTTCAGAGTTTAATCTTCCTCCCCAAGTGATTTCGTAAGGTATTACTTTAACGACTATACATAAATGAAATATAATCACAGCTAAAAGTAGTCCTATCATAATTTTTATGGCTATTCTATTTGTCATCTTTTAAGGGTTGCCTATTTTGTTTTTACTGTTTCTTAGGTTTTGCTTTGCACTTTTGCCAATACGACGTAGAACTAAACCTACGGTAGCCTTCCGCACTATCGGTAACGTTAGGCCTCAATAAAACTTAAGTTATGATATTGTTCAAAGCAAAAGCAATAGAGACCATTATCTGCCGCTAAGTGAACACTTGATCCAAGCATTAAAAAACACCTAGCTACTGAACATCCCCAAACTAGCTCTTTAACGGACCTAAACTCCGCCATTTTGTAAAACGCTTATTATAGGCAGTCGGGAGCAAGGCAGAATGGGTTATTTTATATTTACTTTACAAAAACGGATGGAGCTTCTACAGTAAGCCCGTCTATTTCTTTTAGCTTTTCATATATTTTTCCGTTTTTCCAGATAACTACGGTATTCAGGCCTGTGCCACTAATGCCACCGGCATGGTTGACCACGCCTATAGCGTAGATATCTTCTCCTTTAATGAACATGGAGCCGGGTTCTATGTTATCGATGGTTTTATCAAACTCTAGTTCCTGTAATAAGTTTCCATTTTTCCAGATACCGGCTTTTTTAAATCCTGAATAGGTTGCCAGTACATAGATATCGCTGCCCGCTGCGGCAATGTCGTGGATTTCGTTTGCAGTAGCAGTGTTTAACGTGTATTCAATATTATTCTTTAATACCTTCCCGTTATGCAATCCTACATACACATCATTATTATCAGATACAAAAACTGACTTAGCCATATAGCTGCTTATAGGGAGTTTTTGCTCCACGCCATTTTTCCATAAGACAGGATAGTAATCGTTTAAAAGGCGGTCGTATGTATTGCCAGTAATATATACATCATCTCCTTTCACAAACATCCCTGTGATTCGATTTCCAGAACCCGTCAAAGTGAGAATTCTGTTATCATTTTTCCACACAGCATATTGCGTTTTAGTAGCATCGATTTGTTCTATACCCAGTACATATACATCTCCGTTGCTGGCAATCTGTAAATCTGTTAGTTCACTGTTAATATACCATTGTGGAATATTGGTTTCGTTTACTTTACGTTTAATACCATTTTTCCATAATACGGTATAGCATTGGAGAGTTGTCCCTGTGTTTGAGTATCCATATTCGAGACACTCGCATCCTGATACATACACATCATTTTGAGGCGATATCGCCACACTGCTGGTATACATATTTGTTTTTCCGTATTTACCGCTACCAACACTTGTATAATTAGTCAGATCGGTCTCCACTCCATCTTTCCATAAGACTGCGATTCTATCGTTGATTTCACTACCATAACTATAAGTAGCATAAACCCCCGAAACTTCGGTAGGTGCTTTGGGGCTATCGCCTTTCTGGCAGGAAGAAAATATTGTGCCTAGCACAATGACTGTGGCTAACAGGTATAGAGCGGTACTGCTGTATGTTTTTTTCATTTTACTTATTTTATTTGTTGGTATTATTTTACAAAAATGGATGGTGCTTCTACAGTAAGCCCGTCTATTTCTTTTAGCTTTTCATATATTTTTCCGTTTTTCCAGATGACAACGGTATTCAGGCCTGTGCTGCTGTTGCCACCGGAGTGGTTGACCACTCCAATTGCGTAGATATCTTCTCCTTTAATGAACATTGAGCCTGGTTCTATATTATCGATGGTTTTATCAAACTCCAGTTCCTGCAAGAGGTTGCCATTTTTCCAGATACCGGCTTTTCTATATCCTGAATACGTGGCCAGTATATAGATGTCGCTGCCCGCTGCGGTAATGTCGTGGATTTCGTTTGCAGCAGCAGTGTTCAACGTGTATTCTACATTATTCTTTACTACTTTGCCGTTATGCAATCCTACATACACATCATTATTATCAGATACAAAAACTGAATTAGCCATATAACTGCCAATGGAGAGTTTTTGCGCTTCACCATTTTTCCATACTACAGGGGAGTAATCGTTTATAGAATAATCGTATTTATTTCCGGCAATATATACGTCATTCCCTTTTACATACATATCTGAAATTTTATTTACACTATCTAAGGTGAAAATTCTATTATCATTTTTCCACACAGCATAGGGTGCCTCAGTGCTATTGATTTGTTCCACACCCATTATATATACATCTCCGTTGTTTACGATTTGTAAATCTGTTTCGTTACTGTTAATAGGCCACTTTGCAATGATGGTCTCGTTTACTTTACGTTTAATACCATTTTTCCATAATACGGTATAACACTGAAAAGTAGTTCCAGGAAATGCGCCTTCATATTTTAAGCACTCACATCCTGCCACGTATACATCATTTTGAGGCGATACCATTACACTACTGGTATAAAGATTTGTTCTTTCACCGTAAGCATTACTTACATCTTTATAATTTGTCAGATCGGTCTCCACACCGTCTTTCCATAAGATAGCTGTTCTATTGTTATGCTCAGAGCCATAACTATAGGTAGCATAAACCCCTGAAGCTTCGGTAGGTGCTTTAGGATCTTCTTCCTTGTCTTTATTGCAGGAAGAAAGTGCTGTGCCTACGATGATGGCTGTGGCTAATAGATATTGTGTTAAATTTATTTTCATTTTTTTTTAGAATTATGAGTTATACTCATAATCGTAAAAAATGAAAAAGGTCATCATGTAGACTCCCCCTTTTTTAAGATTCAATAACTGCTTAGGGGTGTGAGGTATTTGTTATGTGGCGGAAATAGAATTCCGTCAGCCGATAACCGCTACTGATAGCGAACAAAAAGATGAGGATTTATTCGTCAGCCAGCATTGCAGCAAACCCCATGTGTATGTTGCACAACTAAAGATAGTAGCAGAATGTGGATATAGGGATAAGGAGAATAATTTTTGTTGGTGGAGAGATATGCAAGGTAAAAAGATAATTAGACCTCAGTTATT
>CAZPPM010000052.1:13697-20955 GCA_964588445.1 uncultured Citrobacter sp. | reverse complement strand
ATTTCAATTAAAATAATCAATCAGCCCATGGCATACGATGTAGTTGTTTTAGGCAGCGGACCCGGCGGATATGTGGCAGCTATCAGAGCTTCCCAGTTAGGTCTTAAAGTAGCAATCATAGAAAAAGAAAGTTTAGGTGGTATTTGTCTCAACTGGGGATGTATTCCTACCAAAGCTTTATTGAAAAGTGCTCAAGTTGTAAATGATATCAAACATGCCGAGTCTTATGGCATTGAAGCAACCGGCACACCTAAATTTGATGCTGTAATAAAGCGCAGCCGCGGCGTAGCAGATAAAATGAGCAAGGGTGTACAGTTCTTGATGAAGAAAAATAAGATTGACGTAATTAATGGTTTTGGAAAATTAATTGCTAAAGGAAAAATTGAGGTAACAGATAAGGAGGGTAAAAAACAGGTAGTAGAAGGCAAGCATATCATTATCGCTACCGGCGGTAGAAGCCGTGAATTACCTGCTTTGAAACAAGACGGTAAAAAAATTATCGGTTACAGAGAAGCTATGTCACTACCTCAGCAACCCGCCAGCATTATCGTAGTAGGCAGCGGTGCTATTGGTGTTGAGTTTGGCTACTTCTATAATAGCTTAGGCAGCAAAGTAACTATTGTTGAGTTCTTACCACGTATTGTACCTGTAGAAGATGAAGATGTATCCAAAGAATTGGAGAAAAACTTCAAAAAACAAGGCATCAATATCATGGTGAATAGTGAAGTAACTTCTGTTGATACTTCAGGCAACGGAGTAAAAGCTAAAGTAAAAACAGCCGATGGCGAAGTTGTGTTAGAAGCAGATGTTTTGCTGAGCGCCGTAGGTGTTTCTGCAAATATTGAAGGCATTGGATTAGAAGAACTGAGTATTAAAACTGATAAAGGGCGTATCACAGTAGACAAGCAATATCGCACAAGTGTACCCGGTGTATATGCAATAGGTGATTGTGTTCCCGGTCAGGCACTGGCACACGTAGCTTCAAAAGAAGGCATCATTTGTGCAGAAGCGATTGCCTTTGCAGAAAAGAAATATAACCACCAGCCAGAAGCGTTGGATTACGGTAATGTACCAGGTTGTACTTATTGCTATCCTGAAATAGCTTCTGTTGGTTATACAGAGAAACAAGCAAAAGATGCCGGTTATGAAATTAAAGTGGGCAAATTTCCTTTAAGCGCCAGTGGTAAAGCGTCTGCGGCAGGCCATGCAGAAGGATTTGTAAAAGTAATCTTTGATGCAAAATATGGCGAATGGCTAGGCACACATGCCATAGGTTACAACGTAACCGAAATTATTGCACAAACAGTAACAGCTCGTAAATTGGAAACCACTCACCACGAAGTATTAAATAGTATTCACCCACACCCCACAATTAGTGAAAGTGTGAAAGACGCTATCGAAGTAGCTTATGGTGAAGCTATTCATTTGTAAAAATGTATTGATTCAATAAAAAGCGGCTGTCTCAAAATATATAGACAGCCGCTTTTGTTTTAAAGTACATTAAGGGATGAATATTATTGTACAGCGACTATTTGAAATTGCTGCTCTATTGTATTTGAATACTGATGAAGCTGTTGAATAAAATCTTTACCAAAGAGACTATAGAAATAAGCCAGATTCTCTACTCTTTCCTGCAAACTATTATGCGGAAATAAATCTGCCTTTATACCGGCTATGGCATTTTTCAAATCTGTATATTTTCTTTTTTCTGCTTTTAAGATTTTCTTTTCCAGTTCATGTAGTTTTTCAACCGCTTTATGTTGTAACGCATTTACATGCTGTAAAAGGGTCGCATCCACAGGCCTTACCCTCTCTTTAATTTTCTCATATACATTTTCTGTATTGGTAAGCAAATCATCTAAAACCAATGAGTGCGATGACTCGCGGGTTACCATTGCATTCATCAGTTCTGTCTCCGGTAAAAAAACATCCTCTATACTTACCTTAGATTTATTAATTCTTTCCAAGTATTTTTCGGTAAGCACCAAAAAAGAATTACGTAGTATCAATGCTGGATAGGGCACTTTATAGTGAGCAAACAGTTCTTTTAACTGTAACCAGTAAGCCAATTCTCCTCCCCCTCCTACAAACGCAACATCGGGAAGAACAGTCGTCTGGTATAAACCTCGCAAGATAACATTAGGACTAAATCTTTCCGGATGTGCATGAAGCTCTTGAAAGATTTCTTCTTTTGTAAAAGTTTTTGTACTATTTACAATTTTATATCCGTCTTCAGCCGCTTCTACTCTTTCACGGCTATTCTCTTGCAGGTAAAATAAATTAATTTCTCTTGCATGCGCCTGCATTTTGTAACCAGCATCAACCATTTTTTTACCGGTTTCCTGTACAATTCCAGCAGAACGATGATGAAGCAATTCATCTTCAAAAACAGGTATCATTGCGGATTTCAATGCCGGAGTATCTGGCAAAATAATCACCAAACCGTATTCTTGAAAAAGCTCATTCACCAATTGAAACGTTGCCTGATCTATTTGTCGATCTTTTATATAAGCATTACGCAATAGCTGCACCAGCTCACCACCATAAGGCAATACACCTACCTGTGCTTCCAGAGTATCGATCAATGTAAGCAACTTATCATCCACCTTCATACGCCCTACTGCTCCTTGCTGGTCAGTATTCCAAACCAGCTTTTCACCAGCTACCTGTATATGATTCAACTCATTTAAATCCGCATCCTCAGAACCCATCCAATAAACCGGCACAAAATTATATCCGGAGTATAGTGTAGTAAAACTGTCTGCCAACTTAATAACATGAAGTATTTTATAAATAAAATAAAGCGGGCCAGTAAAAATATTATTTTGGTGAGCGGTGGTTACTGTAAATGTGTTCTCCTGCAACAAGGAATCAATGTTGGCGACAGTCGCCGCTGAAGGTGATAAGCTTTTATATTGTTCTTTTAAACAGGCTACCAATTTCTTTCTGTCTGTTTTAAAAGCCTCCCGGCTTTCTATAATTTCCTTTATTCCCAGCACAGAGGGGCTGGCCTTATAAAAAGGCTGAAGCGAATCAGACTGATCCAGATAATCAAGGATGATTTTTGAAAAAAAGCCTGTTTTATGGTAAGAAAGGTTTATCGGAAAATTTTCCATATTCTATAAAAATAACAACTCTTAACGAGCTGGTAAACCCTCAACAATTTTTTAACGAAATCGTTTAAAAAACAAGTCTTGAATTTGCTTGGTAGTTCTCTCTTCTTCAGCCTTTATTTTCCAATCAATTTTATTTACATTTGGATACACTGATTGTTTATGGAAGCATATGGAAAAATACTGCTAATAGCCATGCCGGCATTCTTGCTTCTTGTTTTGTTTGAAAAATGGTATGGCTGGCGAAGGAAAAACGACACGGTAGATTCTATGGATATGGTATCCAGCCTTAGCTCGGGTATTACCAATGTAACCAAAGATGTAATTGGTCTTGCGTTAATCATTATCTCCTACCCTTTTTTAGTAGAACATCTGGCCATCACCTCTATCAGTAATGAATGGATTGTTTACGTTATTGCTTTCATTGCATTGGACTTTTCGGGATACTGGGTGCATCGTTTGCAACATGTAGTCAATTTTTTCTGGAACGGCCATATCATTCATCATAGCAGCGAAGAGTTTAACCTTGCCTGCGCTCTGAGGCAAAGCATTTCCTCTGTTGCAAAAGTATTTGCCATCTTTCTTATCCCTGCTGCTATCCTGGGTGTACCTGCTCAAGTTATCGCCATTGTTGCACCGTTACATTTATTTGCGCAGTTCTGGTATCATACCCGTCATATCAACAAGATGGGCTTTTTAGAGAAAATCATCGTAACACCCTCTCATCATAGAGTGCACCATGCCATCAACTCGGAATATCTAGATAAGAATTTTGGTCAAATTTTTATCTTCTGGGATAAATGGTTTGGTACTTTTCAGGAAGAACTGCCGGATGTTCCTCCCGTATATGGCATTACCCGGCCGGTACGCACCTGGAACCCGATTAAAATAAATTTTCAGCATTTCTGGCTGATGTTGCAGGATGCCTGGCATACCAATGATTGGAAAGACAAATTTTTACTTTGGTTCAAACCTACCGGTTATAGACCAGCAGACGTAGTGGCAAAATACCCTGTCTATAAAATTGATGATGTTTACAATTTTGAAAAGTATAAAACCCGTACGTCCAAGCCTTTTCTTACGTGGATATGGATTCAATTATTAATGCTCCTGCTTTTTATCAGTTATCTTTTTGGAAACATCGCTACCGTTGGCTCTCCGGGTATGTTCATCTATGGCGCTTTTATTTTTTTGTATGTGTATGCACTTACTGAAATGATGGACAGAAATCGATTTGCCTGGATAGCAGAAGGATTAAAATTAATTTTTGGACTTACAATCATTTTCTACAGTGGCGATTGGTTTAGAGCCAGCGAATATCTTTTTCCCTTACAATCATTATTAATAAGCTGGTTTATTTTATCAGCCGTTATTAGTAGCCGATTTATCTATTTGCATTATAAAGAAGACTACAGCAATGCTGTTGCTATTTAAGAAACAGGTTCTTGCTTCAATTGATTATTCATCATTCTCCGTATATCGAATAGGTTCTATCGATTGTTGAATAATTGTTGGGTGAACAAAAAAAGCAATCAAAACTCACTGTGTTAAGATTGCTTTCTAATAAAAATATATACTACTAACTATCGAAAATTTTTCTTCCCGGTTAATAAGCCTTCTTTATTATAAAAATGAGTGGCTATTATTTTTCCGCTGGCATCATACACTCTCCATTGATCGCCTTTTTTACCATTCTTATATACACCTCTTTCCATTGAGTTATCGCTATTGCGATGTATCCATACACCTTGACGAAGGCCATTTTCATAATAGCCCGAATCTTTAGCCAAACCATTGGCCATATAATTTACAAACAAACCATGATGCAGATTTTGTTCAAAAACGGGATGGTATGTATTACCCGCATTAGTATTATGCAACACCAACTGATATAAGGAATGCTCGTTATGATTCGTTTTTTCTGCCGGAAAAGAATAAGCAGACATTAAATGCCGGGCAGCGACTTGTTTATTTTTTTTATACAAGGTAACTATGGGCAAATTTATTCTGCGTGGATTATACCGCACTACTTCATTTTGCACACGAAAATATTTGCTGGCACTATATGTACGTACTGCTACCAGATTACCTTGCGCATCCCAGTGTTTCCATTCACCCTCAGGCAGTCCTTTTACCAATGCTCCTGAATCACACAAAAGACCATTGCTATACCAACTCTTCCAATCACCGTGTAACTTTTTACTCTTTACATTTCCCTCATACAACAATGCGTCACCTGCATACTGTCGGATATTTCCTTTTGCAGGTAAGGCATATAAAAAATATTTATGAAACTCTATTGCCACTCCAGGATGATGAGCTGCTGCTGTTATAGCTGTACTATTCACTTCCTGACGAAAAACTTTATCCGTCTGCTGGGCAGCACCTAAAAAAGATAGTGAGATAAAAGAAAGGAGGACTATTGATTTTTTCATACAAGCATTTCTTTAATAACACGATGAAATAGGTTACGTTATTATAACAATGTTTGTGTACAATCGTTTAGCAAAATTAAAGAATGAGAAATCTTTTTGTCAAAAAAAATCAACATAACAAATTGGAAGAAAGACAGATAGAATAATAGCTTAAATTATATAAAAATATAATATATTTTATTTAGGCACATCCCTCCCTTTCTTTTTTAGTTTGTACTTAAAAATCGATTTTATACTATTAAAATCTATAAAAAATCAACAAAAAGAGTGGGATAAGTAGAAGTAAAATAGATGGCTATGCTTGCCTTGATTAAGATAGTTTCATTATTTTTTTCAAGAATGTTAATAAATTACTTCGGCTTCCAAATCAAAATCATAAGCTTTCACAATTTTTCCTTTTACAAAATCGCCGATAGGTAATTTTTTTGAAGAATGAATGATGACTTCGTTGTCTACCTCAACAGAATCAAATTCGGTACGACCTAGATAGCGACCAGCTTCTTTTTTGTCGATCAGTATTTTAAATTCTTTCCCGATTTTTTCCTGATTCAATTCGTAGGATATCTCCTGTTGCAGTTCCATCACTTCTTGAGCACGTCTTTCTTTTTCTTCCTGCGGTATATCATCTTGTAAGTCAAATGCAGAAGTTCCTTCTTCATGCGAGTAGGAAAAAATACCTACCCGGTCAAACCGCTGACGAGTAAGAAAGCCTTTTAATTCTTCCACATCCTCTACTGTTTCTCCGGGAAAACCGGCTATCAATGTTGTACGCAAACAAATGCCAGGTACTTTTTCACGAATGGCGCCAATCAATTCCTCCATCTCGTTACGCGTTATCTGTCGCTTCATCGCCTTCAACATATTATCGGCTGCATGTTGCAAAGGCATATCGAGATAGTTACAGATATTTTCCCGTTGCCGCATAACGTCCAATATCTCTAATGGAAACTTAGACGGATAAGCATAATGCAAGCGTATCCATTCCAGTCCTTCCACATCTGCCAAACGATTCAACAAATCAGGCAGCATTCTCTTCTTATAAATATCCAACCCATAATAGGTAAGTTCCTGTGCAATCAACATCACTTCCTTTACCCCTTTCTTCACCAGTCCCTTTGCTTCCTGCACCAGTTCTTCTATGGACTTACTTGTATGCTTTCCTCTCATAAGAGGTATAGCACAAAAAGAGCAGGTACGGTTACACCCTTCGGATATCTTCATATAGGCATAGTGCTGTGGCGTTGCCAGCAGCCGCTCTCCTATCAATTCTGTTTTATAATCCGCCTCTAACTTTTTAAGTAAAAGTGGTAATTCCATCGTACCGAAATAAGCATCTACCTCCGGTATTTCTGCTTCGAGATTATTTTTATACCGCTCACTCAGGCAACCCGTCACATATACTTTATCCAGCCTTCCTCTTTTTTTTAACTCTACCTGATCCAAAATTGTATTAATACTTTCCTCTTTTGCCTTATCGATAAAACCACAGGTATTTACGACAACAATGTTATGATCCAACTTTTTATTCTCGTGTACTACGTTCATATCATTCGCCTTCAACTGCCCGCTCAGCACTTCACTATCCACCATATTTTTACTACACCCGAGTGTAATGATATTGATCTTGTCTTTCTTAAGCGTCTTCGTTTTCATGTACTCTGTTATTCGCTTTATTTATTCTTTATTATCCTCAAGGCTGAATAAGCTATC
>CAZPPM010000052.1:0-13597 GCA_964588445.1 uncultured Citrobacter sp. | reverse complement strand
ACTCTGTTATTCGCTTTATTTATTCTTTATTATCCTCAAGGCTGAATAAGCTATCTACAAATTCATGCTTATCAAACACCAATAGATCTTCCATTTTTTCGCCCACACCTATAAACTTAACCGGTATTTTAAACTGGTTGGCAATAGCTAATACAACACCTCCTTTTGCCGTACCATCCAATTTAGTAATCGCTAAGGCAGATACATCTGTAGCCGCCGTAAATTGTCGCGCCTGCTCTACTGCATTCTGCCCGGTAGAACCATCCAGCACCAATAACACTTCATGAGGCGCATCGGGGATCACTTTTTGGATCACTCTTTTTATCTTACTGAGCTCCTCCATTAGGTGGGCTTTGTTATGTAAGCGACCCGCCGTATCAATGAGTACAACTTCGGATTTTCTGGCTACAGCACTTTGCGCCGTATCAAAAGCTACCGCTGCCGGATCACTTCCCATATCCTGTTTCACAATAGGCACACCTACCCGCTCACTCCATATGGTCAATTGATCTACTGCCGCCGCCCTGAATGTATCCGCAGCACCCAGCAACACCTCTTTTCCTGCCTTTTTAAAATTATACGCCAGCTTACCTATTGTTGTTGTTTTACCTACACCATTCACCCCTACTACTAATACGATATAAGGTTTTTTCGGTAGCGGTGAGTCAAACGCATAATCATTAGAGGCCGGCGCATCCACCAGTATTTGTGCAATCTCTTCCTGCAGCAGCTTATTCAGTTCTGCTGTATTCAGGTATTTATCCTTCGCAACACGTTTTTCAATTTGCTCAATAATTTTTATCGTAGTTTCTATGCCCACATCCGCACTTACCAAGGCTTCTTCCAGGCTGTCCAGCACTTCCTCGTCTACTGTACTCTTTCCGGCTATCGCTTTGGTTATCTTGGCAAAAAAACCCTGCTTGGTTTTTTGCAAGCCTTCATCAAGACTTTGCTTTTCTTTTTTTCCAAATAACTTATTGAAAAATCCCATTTCGTTGAATATTTATAAAACAACAAAAGCCATTCGTTGTGAACGAATAGCTTTCTAAATGATTTTTAGGGCAGATTACTTTTGAGCAAGAAAATCTTTCACCTTGTCTTTGTGAATGATTTGCTCTTTAAAAGTATATGCGCCTGTTTTAGGGCTGCGGAAAGCTTTCACTACCTTAGTCCAGTTCTTTGCTTCTGCTGATGCTTTAGCATCTTTTACTTTCGAGTTTTTGGAAGCTGCTTTTGCCATTGTATATTAATTTGATAATGTGAGAATATGCTAATATGCTAATGTTGTCTCTTCCTTGATTTAACACATTAGCGAATCAGCACATTGCTAATTTACTTAATCTCTTTGTGAACAGTCACTTTCTTCAAAATGGAGTTATATTTTTTCAACTCCAATCTTTCTGGATTGTTCTTTTTGTTTTTTACCGTAATGTAACGGCTGGTACCCGGCTGACCACTTGTTTTGTGCTCCGTACATTCCAGTATTACTTGTACACGGTTTCCTTTCTTTGCCATTTTATTTCAATTTGCGGATATAATAATTAAATATGCTGTCCTTGCGCTCTTAATTCTTTCACAACGCTATACAACCCTCTCTTGTTGATAGTACGGATAGCATCTGTGGACAATTTCAAGGTAATCCATTTGTCTTCCTCAACCAGGTAGAATCTTTTTTTCTGCAAATTGGGCAGAAAACGACGCTTTGTTTTAATATTGGAGTGAGAAACCTTATTTCCTCCTACAGGCGTTTTACCCGTAACCTGACATACTCTGGCCATGACTAATATAAAATTTAGGACGGCAAAGGTAGGAAAAATCAGTCAATTAACGCATTGACTACTCAGCTTTTTCATATTTTTTTCTACATCGGCCTTATTCATTCGTTTTTACATCTCACAGATGCTTCTTTTTTTCAAATAAAATGTAATTATCTGGAAATCAATTTATACCAAATGTGACAAAATAATCCCTGTTGCTACAGCAGCATTCAGCGACTCTGCTTCTCCTTTTTTGGAAATAGTGATTTTTACATTCACCAGCTTTTTTACGGAGTCACTTATACCTTTAGATTCGTTGCCAATAACAATAATTCCGTTCTCCGGTTTATCCATTTGTTCCACAGCTTTACCTTCCAGCAGAGCTCCGTACACTCGCTTTGACTGGCTCCCTATCCATTGTGGCAAATCCGTGTACAGCATTTTTACCCGGGCTATACTGGCCATACTGGCTTGTACTACTTTAGAATTATACATGTCGGCACATTCCTGGCTGCACACAATTCCCGCTACACCGTACCAATCGGCAATGCGAATAATGGTTCCCATATTACCCGGATCCTGAATGGTATCCAATGCAAGGATAATTCCGTTAGCCGCAAAAACGCCTTCATCTCTATTTTGCTTTACCATAGCCACCACCTGATTGGGGGTAGAAAGCTGAGATATCTTTTTAAGCTCCTGCTCCGAAAGAGTTATCACCTCGATATCCTTTCTTAACAAGTCCTCATTCTCCGCTATCCATTCCTCTAAAGCATAGACCTGCACTATCGTTGTATCTCTATTGGCTAGCAATTCGCTAACGATCTTGCTTCCTTCGGCAAGAAATACTCCGTCTGCATCTCTTTGTTTTTTGTGGCCTAAACTTTGGATATATTTGAGCTTCGATTTTACAGGCATTGTTGTTTTAATTTAAATATGTTACCCGGCAAACGATCTATCATACTATCACCCCAAAAAGCAATTATTGCCCTTACAGTCGCAGTTCTTTTTTCCTCCTGTGCTACTGTCGTAAAAAACTATCAGCCGGATAAAGCTTTTGTTTATAAAACAAATATCCATTTAATAGGCAATTTTTCAAGCGAAGAAAAAGAAATACTTACTTCCGGCCTACAGGATCAGTTGCACGATAGCATGCAGGTGCGCAAGCTGGACAAACTGCTCTGGAGTACATTGAAAACGCCCCCTGCATATGATAGTCTCAATGCCGTTAGTTCTATTATATACATGAAAGGGTTGCTTAGAGCAAAAGGATATTTCCGGGACAGTATTTATTTTGAAAGTGATATAAAAACTGTCAACAAAGATCAAATACGCACTACTATTGATTTTTACGTGCAGCCCGGAAAGCAAATAAAGCTCGACTCGGTGAGCTATACACTCGCTAAAAAAGAACTACAACACATCTCTGATTCTACCTTATCACAAGCTTTTATAAAAAAGGGGGCACCTTTTGCTAAAGACTTAATCTCTGCCGAACTTGATCGCCTAACAGATGTATACCGAAACACCGGTTATTTGCGTTTCAGCCGGGACGAGCTGATAGGCGTATGGGATACGCTGGACATTTCCTTATTACAACCCAGCCTTGACCCATTTGAGCAACTAGAAATATTGCAACGCCTCCGAGAGCGCCGTGAAAAACCTACTGCCAATCTTGATATTCGATTAAAGTATGCAGACTCTACCCGTTTTCGCAAATATTATATGGGCCATGTAACCGTATACCCCGACAGCCGAAGCGATACTACCGGTAAAGTACGAAAAGAAGAAGTAATAGAAGGCATACGCATTATACAACACGACAACAAGTTTAAGTCAAAAATTTTTCCGCCTAATATCTATCTCCCCTCTGATAGCCTTTACCGTTTGCGTCGATATTTTCGTACGTTAAACCGACTGAATAGTTTGGGAACATGGCGACTAGTAAACATAGATCAATTACCCAGAGGCAATACGGATACTGTTGATTTTGTTATAAAACTTTCGCCAGCACCAAAGTATTCTTTTCAAACTAACCTGGAAGGAAGTATTAACCAAACAGCCATATCGGGTAACCTATTTGGTATAGGAGTGAACGTGGGTTTTCAAAACAGAAATTTCGCCCGCTCTGCCAGCAGTACTACCTCTAATCTTCGATATGGTATTGAATTAGGTAATGGACAAAGCGGGCAGTTTATACAAACGCAGCAGGTAAGCTTTAGCCATACCGTCAGATTGCCAAGAGCTGTCCCCAATACTAGGTTAATCAAACCGGAATTTCGCGACAACTTCAGAACGGTACTAAATTTCAATACGGCCTATACGGAACGTTTTAAACTATACAAACTGATCACCGTAAACGGCTCCTGGGGATATGAGTTTCAACGGCAATTAAGACGCTCCCTATTCAAAAGTTTGCTCATAAACGTTAAACCGCTCAATATTGAATACTCCCGTTTAAATGCACAGGACAGTCTGAATAAAATGATGGATTCAATTCCTGCTTTACGCAACATTTTTACGGATGGATTCATCGCCTCCTTTATTACAAACATTACGCTATCAGGCGGTACTGTTAACCGACCCAGCTTTTTGCGGATAAATTTTGAAGAGTCTGGATTTTTAACCGGTCTTCTAAGAAATAGTTTTTTAGATTCGCAGTTGTATCGCTTTGTAAAACTGGATGTGGAATTTGCTAAACTTATTCGTTACAAAAAAACATCTATTGCGCTTCGCATTTTTGCAGGCGCAGGTTATGAGTTTAATTCTACTCGTAATCCCTTAAAAAGAAATAACCTCCCGTTCTTCAAGCAATATTTTAGTGGTGGTCCTAACAGTATGCGGGCATGGATGCTGCGAAGATTGGGGCCAGGTAGCGCTATAAAAGAGTTTAACGGAAGCTTAGGGGTGCCGGATAGGTATGGCGACATCCAATTAGAAGCTAATGCAGAATACCGTTTCCCCCTCGGAAAACCATTTGGGATAAAAGTGAACGGAGCTTTCTTTACCGATATTGGTAATGTATGGTACATGAAACGTGCACCGGATCGGCTGCCGGAAGAAGTATTTAACATCAACCGACTAGGAAAAGATATTGCTATTGGAGCCGGCGGAGGATTACGAGTAGACTTTGATTTTTTTGTGATACGCTTTGATTATGCCTATAAAGTAAAAGATCCCAGCCCATCCATTACCAATGCTCGTTTTCAAAACAAATGGTTTAGTTATCCTTTCTTCAAAGGTGGACAATTTCAATTAGGCATTAGCTATCCATTCATATTCTGATTAGCCGCTTTCATTACTTTTATTTCTTCAAGAAAACCTTCCATACTTTGCGCGGCTTGCAATGTAAACTCACCAATTCGCGTACGGCAAAGGCTGCTTAAGTAAGCGCCGCAACCTAGCACCTGTCCTATATCCTGAGCGAGGCTACGGATATATGTACCCGTAGAACAAACCACTCTAAAAGAAACAACCGGCAATTCCACGGAAGTAATTTCAAACTCTGTAATGGTTACTTTACGAGGTTCTATTTTCACCTCCTTACCTTGCCTTGCTAATTCATACACTCTTTTCCCATCAATCTTTATAGCTGAATGCGCTGGAGGTACCTGTAATATTTCTCCTGTAAATTTCCTAGTAGCCGCTATTATTTTTTCTTCAGTAATTGTATCAATGGGTAAAAAATTACAGGGTTCACTTTCTAAATCATAGGTAGGCGTAGTAGCTCCCAATGTAAACGTACCTGTGTACTCCTTTTCCTTCGCCATGTATTCATTAATCTGCTTGGTAAACTTGCCTGTACAAATAATCAACAAGCCGGTTGCCAAAGGATCTAATGTTCCGGCATGCCCTACTTTCTTTATCTTAATTTGGTTTCTTATTTTTTGCACCACATCAAAAGATGTCCAGCGAAGAGGCTTATCAATTAATAAAACTTTTCCAGTTGCAAAGGGTTCCATTATGCAAAAATAATGGTAATCAAACTGTAAAACAGACAATCATCTTTTAGCCCAAAAAAGTTAAATAGACAATCTTGTTTTCAGTTCCAGGTATTTGTTGATGGTATTAACCGTAAGGTTTTGTGGCGTTGTTAATATAGAGAGTATCCCGTTTTTCTGAAGTTCTTTTACCATCAGCCTTTTTTCAAAAGAAAATTTTTCTGCAATGGTTTTGATATAAATATCTTCCATTTTAGTTGCTTTGGTTTCTGTAAGCTGGCGTAGTTCTGTATTCTCAAAAAATACGACTAGCAGCAAATGATACCTCGCTATTCTTTTCAAGGCAGGCATTTCCCGCTGCAAGCTTTCCATCGACTCAAAATTGGTAAATAAAACAATTAAGGCTCTATTAGTAATCTTGCTTCGTACCGTTGAAAAAAGTTTTTCAAAATCCGATTCCAGAAATCTTGTTTGCTGACGATATAATGTTTCCAGCACAACATTCATTTGTGTTGACTTCTTATCTGCCAGTACAAAATTGTCGATACTCTCCGCAAAAGTGATAAGCCCGGCTCTATCTTGTCGCAGTAAAGCAACATTAGAAAGTACCAGTGTGGCATTGATAGCATAATCGAGCAATGTCATATTATCAAATGGCATCTTCATCACCCGGCCTTTGTTGATCACACAGTATATCTGCTGGCTTCTTTCATCCGTAAAATTGTTCACCATCAAACCATCTTTACGTGCCGTAGCCTTCCAGTTAATAGATCGATAATCATCTCCGGGCACATACTCTTTGATTTGCTCAAATTCCATACTATGACCCAACTTCCTTATTTTCTTCACGCCGGCTTCTTGTAACCTGTTACTTTCTGCCAATAGCTGGTAACGCCGCATTTGTATATACGAAGGATAGACTTTTAATGTTGTCTCAGCCGGGAAAACAATCCGTCGTTTAACTAATTGCAATGGCCCGCTTACAAAAACATTAATAGCATGAAATACATATTCTCCTCTTGCCAGAGGCTTTAAAAAATACTCGATTTCGTCTGTTGACTTGCTGTTTAAAACAAGTTTTTTTACCCATCCCCTGTCCTGAAACTGTACAGGTATCTCATCAATAATAGCAAGTCTTGCTTTAAATAGATAATCATTTCTAATAGCGATAGTCACTTTGTTGTCATCGCCCAGACTGAATCTTTCCGCCATTGTGCGGCTAACATTGATTCCTTTTTTTACATATACTAATAATGCATCCACTAGCATTGCCAGCCCAAGGCATAACAAGGTTACTTTACCTATTTCTAAGAAAAGAGGATTAAAATAACTCACTACAAACACAACCGATACACAACCGGCTATAATATAAACTTTAGTATGTAAAAAGAAAGATTTAAGCAAGGCGTGTAACTTTTAGCTTATCGCGGTATATCCATTGATTGAACAATCTGATTAATTACATCGTCCTCCGTTACGCCTTCCATTTCTTTATCTGGCGAGAGTATAATGCGATGCCGTAATACAGGTATGACTACTTCTCGTATATCTTCCGGAGTCACGAAATCTCTTCCCTGCATGGCTGCAATGGCTTTTGCTGCATTCATAATAGCCAGTGATGCTCTTGGCGATGCGCCTAAATAAACAGACTTATGATTTCTTGTCTGATGCACTAACTTGGCTATAAACTGCATCAGCTTCTCTTCTACTACAATATTCTTAATCTGTAAACGAATAGCGTTGATCTGTTCACCGCTGATGACCGGCTGAATGACTTCTGTCGCTTTTTTATTACCCATTTGATGAAACTGAGTAAGAATTTGCAACTCTTCTGTCTCTGTTGGATAAGGCACTTTTATTTTAAAAAGAAAACGATCTAATTGCGCTTCTGGTAACCGGTAAGTCCCTTCCTGCTCTACCGGATTTTGCGTAGCCAATACAATAAAAGGAGGCTCCATCACATACGTTTTACCATCAATAGAAACCTGTCGTTCTTCCATTACCTCCAGCAGAGCCGACTGTGTTTTTGCAGGAGCACGATTGATCTCATCTACCAATATGATATTATCAAAGATGGGGCCTTTCTTAAAATCAAATACTGCATCTCGCGGGTTAAACACCGGCGTTCCTAATACATCAGAAGGCATTAAATCAGGTGTAAACTGTATTCTGGAAAATCCGGCAGCCACACTTTTGGCCACCAGCTTTGCTGTCAAAGTTTTTGCAACACCGGGTACACCTTCGATCAACACATGCCCGTCAGCTAGTAAAGCTGCAATTATCAGCTTGACCATTTCATCCTGGCCAACAATGACTTTTTTTATTTCATTGCGAATGGACAACACGGCTTCATTTAAAGCAGTCAGATCTGTACGTTGTTGAAAGAGTTGTTCTTCCATATTTATGCTTTTTGATAAAAAGATTCTAATTGTTTATGAAACTCTGCCAGCATTTCATCGCTTATAGCAGTCTGGTTTTCGATTTGATGAATCGTTTGAATTATTCTGTTTATTTCTTCTTCAGTTATACCCGTCTTATACTGCAATCGTTTACAAAAATCGTCATCTAAGGTAGTAGTAGATAATTTGTAACGATTGCGTATATGCTCAAGAAAATAAGCGCTCATTTTTCTGGCTAAGTTCTTATGATCTCCCTTGTCATAATATAGTCTGCCAATTGTTTTAACAAAGTCCAGCGAATCATTTTTGGGCGGATTAATAATAGGTATAGGTCGCTGCTTTCTTTTCATTTCTATCAATACATAAATCAGCAAAGCTAAAATAGCCGTTAACAAAGCCCAACGTAAAGACTCATTCTGCATAAAAACAGAAAGCCAGTTCTTTTTATTGTTATCACTTTCCTCCGGTGGGCGCTTCCTGATAAAATACTCATCCCACACTATTTTAGTAATCGTACTAGGTAAAGAAGACATTACTTGCTCGTAGTAAGCAATATTATTCTTATGCAACAAAAAATAGTTAGTCAAAGCCATGGGCGCTAAATGCAAATTAAAACTACCCTCACCTATGCGTAGTTGTATAAAGTTAGGTTCTCCTTTTCCATTATCGCCTAACACAATAGTTTTATCCTCATCAATACCTGCAAAAGAAAAATCTAACCGCTTACCAGGATACGTATAACTCACACTATCTTTTACCGCTGGGGCAATTAGAGAAACAGAAAGCGTATCCTTCATCAACAGCGAATTGTAAAGTACATTATTAATATTACCATAATAAGCAATATCGCAACTTAGGTATTTCTCCACATAGTAAGAAGCCTTTATCGTACTTACAAAAACATGATTTCCATTTTCAATAAAACGCACCAGCTTTCGCATCTCAAAATCATCGGCATTAAAAAAAGGCGAAACAACTACCAAGGCTTGCCCCTTTTGATACGTAGACAACGAATCCCATAAGCCTGGTGCATTCCTTTCACTGGTAACACTTGCCTGAGGAAAAATCTCTTTTAACCCATTATACGCCACATATAATCCATAGGGTATTTTGTCCCGCTTATTAAAACTAAACCGCTCATCCAGTTTTCTGGATTCGGTAGTTTTATTTGTAAGATAAAGAGACAAAGCCACCACCAGTGCTAGTGCAATGCCTATATATGGTAAATATTTTTTCAAATAAATCGTTTCTGAAAATCTTCAAAATCATTTTTTATTATTCTAAACTGTTGCTCGCTTAGATCAAAATATCCATACCAGCTATATTCATAGCTTCTCGTCAACTGGAAAAAATCTTTATACAGAGCAGTAGATTGCAACTGCAACAAATAATCAAAATTGGTATGACTTTGCTTATACTCAATCTCCTTTTTATTGGCTAGCTGGCTTAATAACTGTAGAAAAAGCAATCGCACACCCAACCTGTAATTACCTGCGGAAACCGCATTATTTATTTCTTTGGGGTAATTAATCTCAAAAATATCTTCCTGTTCTTCTACTTCCTGTTGTACACCTTTAATACGTTTTGATTTTCTAAAAAGACCTGCATTACTATTGTATAAGAAAATAATAAGAAAAGCAGCAAATCCTCCAATGATCAAAAACCATATTAATGTTCTCACAACAGGGTGAACGCCAAAAGAAGCATCCTCCTTCTCTATATCTTTTTCTTTCTTTTGAAATATTGTATTAGCGTACCAGAAATCTTTATCTTCTTTTAATTTTTGCTTATAAACAGTTGGTAATACTTTAGCCTGCGAAGAGTCCCATCTTTTCCCATCAACCCATATATAATCAAAGACACTTTCTTCGTCCTCGCTTTCTTCTTCTATATCTTCTTCTTCATCATAGATTTCCTGCCCTTCATCTATATGAACCGGTGCTGGAGGAACTGGTGTTGTATCTAGTAATTTACTAAGTGATGGAAGCGTATCCGTCACGTGTCTTTGTGCGTGAGACTCATTTATTTTAAATAGAAAAAAAAAGAGTATAGAAACAAGAACACGACTGCTGCGATAATAATATACATTCATCGGATTCATTATACCTCCTCCTCCACTGACGCCAAAGCCATTTTTCTTCCTAAGCGAATAGGATAAATAATGAAATACCACACCACAAAAAGTACAGAAGCAAAGGTGATAAGACTGGTAAAAATGGAAATATCATTGTACAAGCGGGTAATAAATCCTTCAAAGAAGGCCGCCAGGCCAAAAACGGGCATTAACCCAATCATTATTTTTACTCCATCCTTAGCGCCTTGCTTAAAAGCAGTTATCCGTTTGACCGTTCCCGGAAATAAAAAGCTTTTTCCTAAAATAAATCCTGCAGCCGAAGCAATGATAAGCGCCGTAATTTCCAAGGTTCCGTGTACAAACACGACCAGAAAAAACTGAACGCCCAACCCTTTTGCAGCAAAGAATTGATCAAAGATGCCTACCATAGCCGCATTTTGCGATAGCAGGTATAAACTAGGAATGCCCGCAAATAGTCCTGATGCAAACATTAACAAAGAAACCCTGATATTATGTATCATCAAAAACAACCAGCTCAATACCGGATTGCCTGATTCATACACCCCAAATGGATTACCTGATTCTATGTTCTCTATCGTTTTATCAACATAAGCATTTCCAAAAAAGTTACGAGCAACTTCCTCATCCTGCCAGGAGGTAAAAAAACCGATGGCAAAAAAAATAAGAAAAACAATAAAGGAGAAGAGAACTGTTCTATGATGCTTACGAATGGTAAGTGGTAAGTCGTATTTCCAAAACGTTATTAGCCGGTTAGAATCTTCCTTACGATTAGCGTAAATTTTAAGGTAAGTTTTAGATGCCTGTGCATTGATGTATTGCGTCACCTTACTATTAGGGTAAAATGTTTTGGCATAAGCCAGGTCATCTATCAATTGTGTAAAATCCTTTGCCATTTCATCGGCATCATCAGTCGACTCCAATTGATTTTTCAACCACCTGTCCTTGTTTTTCTTTATAAATAATGCTTCCCGCAAAGGATTGATTTTGCTTGTAAAATACTATATTTTAAATAAGAAACATAGCGACAAAAAAGATATAATTTGCGAGGAATTATTTTTAACTTACCCGTGAAATAGCGTAGCCCAGTATGGCATTGGTAAAAGTTCCCACTTCTTTTAATATAGACGTAGAATTTGAAATTCCCGAGTTTTACAGAAGGCTTATTGCCCTCCTGATCGATATATTGATCCAATACCTGTACATTCGACTGGCTACAAAACTATACCAATCCATTACCAGCTCCGTTGACCACAGCAATCCTGATGCTGCTTACAATATGCAGGCGATAGGTTTATTGGTATTTCTTCCTGTATTAATCTACCATGTAGTATTAGAAATAACGATGAACGGGCAAAGCGTTGGTAAAAAAATTATGGGGCTGAAAATTGTGAGTGAAAACGGCGCCAAGGCAAGTATCAGCCAGTTCTTCATACGCTGGCTTACCAGAGATATCTGGTTTGTAACGCTCTTTTTCATTGGCGTACAGAGTGCTTATGGCAACAGAACAGAAGGGGCTTTTATTATTATACTTGTACTGGCTTACTTTGTAACAGAAATCGTACTCGTTGTTTCTTCCAAAAAAGGGCAAAGGTTGGGCGATATATTAGGAAAAACTATCCTGATAAAAACCAATCAAAAGGCTAACATTAATGAAACCGTTTTTCAGGAAGTGGAAGAGAACTACGTACCGGTATTTCCTCAAATTATGCAATTGAGCGACCGGGATATTAATGCGATTAAAAGTATCGTAGAAACGGCGAAGCGAAAAGGAGATTTTTTCATGGCCTCCAATGCGGCAGAAAAGATAAAATCCCATTTAGGCATCCACACAGAACTTTCGCCTTTCGATCTTCTTGATACTTTATTAAAAGATTACAATTACCTATCCGTAAAATAAATAGGCCTTTAGTTACTATAAAGTAAAAAGCAACCCGAAAAATCGAAGTTGCCTTTTACAAACTTATCGTAACACCATATATTTTACATGGCTACTACATTGAACTGCCAGCGATAATGCCAACAATAAATGTCAATACCCAAAAGGCAATGATAATAATTGTGATAACACCGAGATAACGGAATGTCGCTTTTAAGCTTTGAAACGAAGTGGTCAATAAATTAGAATCACTTGTATCTAATGCCCGTCTCGCTCTTACAGCAAACTTATACAGGAATAAGCAGGGAAAGAAATATAGCAACGCTATCAAAACATAAACCAAAGCAAATCCCATACTTACCTGACGAGTGGTAGTCTGTGTCAACTCTCTAAATTCATTAAACTCATTAAAATCTCTCGCTCCTCTACCCGACATAAGTGATTCAAAAAAGGCACCGAAAAAAACACCTACGAGTGCAACTAGTATACAAATGATAATACCAAATATGGCTAAAAACTTTGCCCATTTGGTTGCCTCCGTCAAATGATATTTGCCACTCTGATCTACATTAATTCCGAAGAGTGACGTGTTTTGGTTTTGTTCCATGTTTTGTGTGGTTTATGGTTGATGGAAAATTTGTTTATACAAACGCTGCAAAGGCTATCAACACAATGAGCATTGCCAGTATAGAGACAATAGTAAGAATAGCAAAATAGATTTTTACATTACGAAAGCCCAGTGTCAGTTTATCGTTATCAGAAGTTTTTACACCTTCATTAATCAATATAGCAAACCGGTACAGGAAAAAATTAATCACCAGCCCGATAATAGTTTGAATTATTGCACTAGTAAGACTTTTTTGTCCAAAAGCCATCGAAGCATTGAACCCCTCCTGCTGCGTACCTATTTCAACGACAGGCGAAATAATTGTATCCACAATTGTAACAACATAACCCAATACCGTAGTAGCAACGATAACCAGTGCCCAAGTTACAATACCCTTAAGATGGTGCTTCGTAATGGCATCTACCTGCAGCTCGTTAGAAAAAATATCATTATTTTGATCGCTCATATCTTATTAATTATAATAAAAACGAAAACAGGCTTACCACAAAAGTCAACAAGCTGATGACACCATATATAATAAAGAAAACTTTTAAATCAGCCAGCCCATTGTTAAAAAGTTGCTGATCACTTAAACGTATACCATTGCGAATTCTCTTCGCACTGCGTATAAGAAAGAAACAAAAAGTACCTATCATTGCTCCTATTATCAGAAAGGCAACCAATAAAAATATCATTGCCACCTGCTGACTTTCACCCGGCGTTTGTAATGCTGCTGCAAACAAGGCTCCTACTTTATTCCAGCCAATAAGAAAAATTAATAAAAACAAGCCTACTATAGCCAGTAAAAGAATACCGAAAAGTCTTGTCCAACGGGAAAGCTCGTTAAGCTCTTGTGTTGTAGGGAAATCAACAGAAAGATCAAAGAGGCCTTTTTTGTCCTCCATAATTGGTTGGTTTTGCT
>CAZPPM010000051.1:0-21045 GCA_964588445.1 uncultured Citrobacter sp. | reverse complement strand
AATTGGCAAGGCCAATGTTACTACCAGCTTTAATAGTGCTGTTGAAAGAAGTAAAACTTTTTTGAACGAAGAGTAGCCGCCGGTAATAGGGTTGGTACTGGATGTATCGAATAACGCAGCATTTTCGGAAATAAAAATCTATACAAATGCTATTTCTGAAGTGAATAAGACAGCGTTTGTAGATCGTCTGCCAACTCGTGGGGTGGCAGACGACGCTAAAGTATATATTCAAAATGCAGGTGGCGAGGGTAACAGCGTGCCCTTTACCAGTTATTTTTATTTTTCAATCCATTCTCGAAAGGCGGCTGTACTACTCTGGCTGGTTTTGAGATAATTGTCAAATCCCTTTATGCGTATAGCTAATGTATTTTTATTAAAGCGTTCTACTTTTTCTACATAGTCTTTACTCACTAAGTGGCTACGGTTAATCCTGAAAAAATCAGAAGGATTTATTTGTTCTTCGATCTCTTTTAATGTGGCTTCTGTTAATAAATGCTTTTTGCCTTTAGCGTCATAGGCAAAAACAACACCGTCTCCCGCTTCAAAAAAGGGAATGTTTTCAGTTTCTAAAAAATGAAATCCCGATTGTGTAGGCACCGTAAATCTTTTTTTGAATGATGATCCGGAAAAATTTTGTTGAATAAGTTGTGTAAGCTGGGAGAGGAGATTGTTTTCTTTTGTAGGTGTACTTCTAAAAAGCAGAAATTTATCCCAGGCTTTTAGAAAGCGTTCTTGGGAGAAGGGTTTCAATAAGTAGGCAATACCGTTGCTGTCAAAAGCCTCCATCCAAAACTGATCGTAGGCGGTAGTGAAAATAATGGGGCAGGAAACCGATACCTGCTTATATATTTCAAAGGCATTGCCATCCAACAATTCAATATCTGAAAAAATCAAATCGACTTCATTTTTTTTAATAAAGTCAATCGCTTTTTCAACCGTGTCGATTTCTGCTACTATTTCAACAGGCGACTCTAGCTCTTCTATGAATCTTTTTAATTTTTTTCTTGCCGGAATTTCATCTTCCAGGAGGAGTATTTTTATCATTTCTCTTGTGTTTGAATGACGGGGAGGGTTACGGTAAATAAAGTAGTGCCGTGTTCAATTGTCAGCGGCTGGCCGGTTAACAGTTTATATTGCTCTTTCAGGTTAATCAGGGCTCTTCCGGATGTTGGCTTGTTATTTCGTTTCGGGTTTAGGGTGTTGGATACAACTATCTCTTCGGCTATAGTGATAGTAATGAAAATGGGACGGTCAGCGGTACCCAGATTATGCTGAATAGCATTTTCAATCAGCAATTGCAGTGTCAGCGGTACTATAAACCCATTCTTTTTTTTGCTTTCAATACGTAATTGATAAGCATCGCCATATTTGTACCGGATGAGCCCAAAATAGTTTGAAGCAAAATCAAGTTCCTCGCTGATGGCGATAAGTTTTTTATCCGATCCCTGCAAAACATACCGATAAATTTCGGCGAACTCATTGAGAAAAGCAGAGGCTTGTTGTTTGTTTTCTTCAATCAGTTGATCCAACACATTTAAATTATTAAACAGGAAATGTGGGTTAAGTTGTGTTTTGAGTTGCTGAATCTTGCTTTCGGCAAGTGCCTGGTTGTAGTGTATTAATTGTTGCTGGTGTTTTTTATTTATATGGTAATAATAATAAGCAAGGATAAAGCTACCATAAATAAAGCCATTCAGAAAATCGGAAAACAACGAAAGAAAAAAGGTAGCCTTGTTAAAGTTCTTTTCGATCTTGCCAAAAGAAAAAGCGATAAGGAATCCACTCAGTTGAATAATTAAAAGATAAATGATAAGCGATAAAGCAAATATTTTCAATAATTCTCCTGTACTGAGAGTAGCCGACCGCCGTCTTTTTTTGATAAAAAAAAGAAACACCAGGTACAGTGTTCCCGCTGACAGCAAGGAACCCAAGGCGGCTTCCGGCGTAAAGGTATAAGCATTCACCTCCTGCCTTATAGATATTCGCGTGTATATAGAATGCACATAGGCAAACAATAAAACGAATAGCACGAAATGTCGGTTTTCTTGCACAACAAGAAGTAGTTTCTTCATTACGTATCGATTAAAACAAATGCAAAAATAGCCCTATCAATTTATAGGGCTATTAAGTAAGCAGAAGAAGGTTATTTTTTCTTTTCAGGGAAGGAGGCAATCGTGTTACCTTTTTCATCAAAGAAATCGAGTTTGGCATTATTGTCTTTATCTACATAAAACATCGCTCTTGGCATTCCTTTGTTATCAAAAAGAAACAAACCGTTACTTTGCTCTTTTGTTTTTCCCAATACCACCCGGGAAACGGAACCGATTAAGCCCTGTTTCTGATAAGCTTTGTATTGTGCCTCCATTGCTTTGGGATCTTTTTTACCCAATTCTTCCAATTCCTTCATTATCTCCATTGTTTTGAGCTGTGTTTCTTTAGTAGGTTGATCGATGAATGCAAGGCTGCTTCTTACAAAGCGTTCATCCCCCTCTTTGTCATCCAGCATACGTAACTGCATTACCTGGTCACCATCATATTGATCATACGTTAACGATAGTCCCGAGGAATGACCCGCTGCAGATTTCTTACCGTCATAAATAAACCCTCCACATTCTATTCCTTCTTCGTTAAAAAACAGCAGGCCCGATCGTTTTTTTCTATTCTCATTGGTAGGCCGATTATTAATTGTATCGTTTCCGGAAGGGAAGCGATCCACATTGGTGATTACCATTTTTACAGTACCGTCTTTTTCAATAATATTGATACGCTCTACATCTATTTCACTAAATCGTTGATGATTCCTTTTGTTGAAGGCGGAAGTAATAAGGAAAAGAACGCCTATGCTGGTGATGGTCGCAAATGTTCGTAAAAAAAACAATTCTTTGTTCATAGTTATTTTTTTGTTTTAAACTAAATTTTCAATGAGGCAAAACTAATAGGTCCATTGCGTGAGGTCAATCACAAAACAATGAGTGCAGGAAAAAATCGGATGAGCTAAGGAATCTGTTCGATAAGTTTTATTGTAAGCGATCTACTTCCTTAGCTATTCCCCCTATTTAAACGAATCGGTGTGATTTGCTTTCAATTTTTAGTGTAGCTTCGGTTTTTACAAGTATGCCTCGGGGGTAGCCGATAAAAATATCCGCTTGTATAGTAAGGGCTACCGAAGATAGTTTGCCCGTGTAAAGGGAATGATTATTAATGGGTTTGTTTTAGGAATGGTTTATGTTAGAGTAGTAATAAGGGGCTTTTGCAGGATGGTTCAGCGGTACATAGCTCCTGAACGCTAAGCCGAACAACGGCAGCGGCCGGTTTAGAATAACATGTCCCTGGCGGAAAACGAGCATACATTTTCTCCATTAAAAAGAATGTAGATTTTTTTGATGACCTTATGCGTATGAGTACGATACAGGATGGAATGCCCTGACTGGTTTTATGAAGGATCGGTTGGCGCAAGCGTAATTATATCATTGTAAGTCATTTAAATAAACCGCATGAAACAATATTTGCAAGCAGGAGTGATACTGTTCTTTAGTGTTTTATTGATTAGCGCCTGTAAAAAGGATAACGCCGGTACAAAAAGAGACTCAACGCAGCCTAAAATAATTTTGACCAAATCAGGTAGCGGTGATTGGGAATTGTATGTAGATGCTGCCGCAGCCGATCGTAGTGATGTATGGATTGATTTAAATAACAATGGGGTCAAAGACAGCGGAGAAAGTATTACTAAATTTGGTTTTGAGTGGTCAATTGATAGAAATATTTTTTCGTCAGCTAACTCCAAAACTGTTACGCTATACGGTAAGGTTACAGGGTTGGATTGTAGCTTTAATGATTTAACAACGCTGGATCTGTCTCAAAACACAGCGTTAAGAAGTCTGACTTGCGCTTTCAACTATTTGAAAGTGCTGGATCTATCTAAGAATACAGCCTTGACGGATTTGATTTGTAATGAAAACGCTTTGACGAGTTTGGATATCTCTAAAAATACGGCGTTGATAAATTTAGATTTTGGAAAAAATAAACTCAAATCGCTGGACGTATCCAGAAATGCTGCTTTAAAGTCGCTATCTTTTTTGGCAAATGAATTGACTGCATTAGATGTATCGAAGAATGGCGCACTGGAAGTACTGAACGGTAGTATTAATAAATTTACCGTATTAGATCTTTCGAAGAATGTTTTGTTGAAAAGATTGGATTGTAGGGATAATCAACTTACCGTATTAGATCTGTCAAAAAATACCGCTCTTGAAGAGTTGTATTGTGGTGAGAATAAGCTTACCGTATTGGATCTGTCAAAAAATACCGCGCTAAAGAATTTGACCTGTCACGATAACCAATTGACAAAACTGGATGTATCAAAAAGTCCTTCCATTTCGGAGCTGACAATCTATAAAAATAATATTTCCGGAATCAACATGACAACGTTTGTAGACAGCCTGCCGATTCGTGTTGCGGCAGATGACGCTAAAGTATATATTCAAAATGCAGGTGGCGACGGCAACAGCGTGCCTACTGCCGGAGATTTAATTATCGGTAAAGGAAAAATGTGGAAATTCTTCAGGTTTGTTAGCGGTAGTTGGGTGCAACTGTAATTAAGTTTTTGTTACCACACATTTTTATTCTTTCCCAAGTTCAGTGCGATGTGGTAAAGGTGAGCGGCATATGCCTATATACGTGTTTTAATAAAGGCGACATAAAAGGTTAGCTTTTGTATCTTCAGCAAAAGCCACAACGGTTGAATAAAATACGGGTTTGTTGACTGCATACTATTGGCAAGAGCGAAGTGGAACTGTATCAAAAATGATCCAATCATGAAAGAGGATTTTCATCAACGGACAGAAGAGCAGCAGGCAATCATTGATATCATTACGACTGTTTTTCCTGCGTCGGGATATCCAAAACTGATTCTGCTAGTTGATGACGTAATAGCTATTGCTTCTTATTTGGCTTATAGCGGTATTGGATATAAGCATTCTGACTATGCGTTTGAGCGAAACTCAAATCGGCTTTGCTTTTATAAAAAGCAAGATTATCAACTACTCTTCAGCATAGATTTGAAATATGCCGTAAATGCTATTTTAAAAGTCGATAATAGAATACTGGTAGGCACAGGTGTTTATGGGCAACCCTCCGGCGGTGAGCTATTTGAATATGAGTTGAATCGTAATAGTTTTTTATCCTGCACAGGCGAATCAAATGCTATTTCCCTATTGCTGGATCAGGGAAGTTATATAGAGGTGGTTAGTTTCTTTCAGACAGGCCCATATGAAGGGGAAAACAGGGTCTATAGGCTGGTCAAAGACAAAGAATTTAAAATTGACTATGCAACTGCCAAAGATGAACGGGTCATTGATGATGAAGAGCTTGAAGAAATACAAACCAAGGAAGAATATACAATAACGATTGAAGGTTTACGAAAAATTGTACATTCTCTAAAGGGAATAAAATATAAGTAATTGCAAATTGCTTTATACTGTATCCTCTTCCGTTCCCTTTTTTTGTAAAGAAGCAATCACCCATTTTATCTCTCCAAAGCTTACGGCGTCCCCCAACTCTTTTTTGATAGCAGTGATGCCTCCTTCCAAACTTTTTGCGAGAGGCTCTATCAATACTCTTTTTTCAGGGCTTACCAATTCCTCAATTTTAATAGTGCCCAGCTTTACATGATGGGCAACATGTGTTTCGATGGTACTGACCGTAAGCTTTCTCTCCTTTGCTATCGCTTCTATTGTTTTCCCTTCTTTGTACAACCGAAGAGATTCGGTCTGCGTTTCGCCTTTTTTCTTTTTAGTAAGGGGTGGTGTTTCTGTGTCTTTTGTTTTTCTTTCCTTCTTTTCCTTTTTTTCGTGTATCAAAGAAGTAAGCTCGTTTTTTTGGCTATAGGCAAGAATGATATCCAGAAAGTCCTGGCCGTATTGATTAATTTTGGCATCGCCCATGCCACTGATTTTTTTTAACTCCGGTAGAGATTGTGGAAGATAGCGTGCCAGCTCATCCAGCGTAGTACTACCGGCTACAAGGTAGATGGGTATATTCTTACGAGAGCAAATAGTGTCTCTATGCTTCCGCAATTGCTGGTATAGTACAGGATGTGGGCTTTCCGTTTTTTGCTGTGCAGCGCCTGCGTAAGCATTGACGGTAAAAGAAGGAAGTATAAATGTGTTCTTTTTCTCCAAAAAGTTTTCCATCGTAAATGTTTCCGGAAGCCCTTCCAGCAAATATCGTTTTAGTGCCATAGTAGCAAAGGCTTCTCGCAGCAGGCTATTGTATTCTCTGGCATGCAGTGCGCTATCCGTGACTGCAGGCGATTGCGGAAGAAGTTGCAGCCATTCCTGTAGTTTACTTAAAAAGTAGGCGGCTCCTGCTTTAATTCTTTTTTGCAAGGGCCGGTTGTTCTCTGGTAAGCCGTCATCTTGAAAGAGGGAGGCGAGTTGTACATGAAATTTTACGGCAGTGTCTTGCAGCGCTTCCATGTTATTTACTAAGCCTTCTATCCAGGGAGAGGTTGTCGCATTAAAAGAAGCGTTATTCTCTGTACAATACTCAAGTAATTCTTTCATAGCGTTGATAGCGCTCTCAAAATCAAACAAGGAAATGACTGTGGCCTGTTGAAATTTTTTTCGGGCAGTCAGTAGCTCTTCCTGTAATACACTATTGCTTGCGGCATGGTTGGAAAACTCTATAATCCGCCTGTCCATAAAAAGGCTACCCGATTTTATCCTGCTTTTTAATACCAATCCCTCTAAGTGGGTACAACGGCTTAGTGCCACATATACCTGCCCGGGTGCAAAAGCTTCTCCTGCATCAATAAGCGCTTTATCAAAGGTGAGCCCCTGGCTTTTGTGAATTGTAATAGCCCAGGCCAGCCGTAAGGGATATTGGATAAATGTTCCCAATACATCGGCCTCTAATTGCCGAGTGCTTTTGTTCAGCGTATAGCGAATGTTTTCCCATTCTTCTTTTTCTACTTCTATTTCAGCCGGCTCACCTTCACATTGCACATATATTTTTTCTTTTTCCAGTCGTGCCACTGTGCCCATTTTTCCATTATAAAACCGCTTACCGGTTTCAGCAGCATCATTGCGGATAAACATAACCTGTGCGCCGGTTTTTAATTGCAATAGCTCATCAGCAGGATAGTTTCTGCTGGGAAAATCACCTTTTATTGCGGCCTCATAGGTAAACAAGGGTGTGTTGAGTTCATGCAGTTCCCGCAGATTTATTTCCCTTGCTTTTTCGTTGTGTGTGGTAAGAATGATATAGCCGTCGTTTTTGCTGCTTTGGAAGGAGGGTTGAAAAAGCTTTTCCAGGATAGCTATTCCCTGCTCATCCAGCTCGTTATTTCTTACCTGGTTCAGTAATGAAATAAAGTTTTCATCGCGCTGCCGGTATATTTTATTGAACTCGATATATAAGGGCGGCTCCTCTTCCAGTACTTTACTATTGAAGAAATAATGGCCGTTGTAATAAGCAGAAAGCAGGCGCCATTCAGTATCTTTTATCACCGGTGGTAACTGAAACATGTCACCAATAAATAATACCTGAAGGCCGCCAAACCTATCAAAGGGACGGTTACGGATATGACGCAGCACGGTATCTACGGCATCCAGTATATCGCAGCGCACCATACTTATCTCGTCTATGATTAGCAATTCCAGTTGGCGGAGTACTTTTCTTTTTTCATCCGTTAGCCGTAAATTAGTCAGCAGGCTGTGGCGATTCACGGTTTCTTCGTTGCTGGTAGCAAAGCCGGTGCCGCTTGTTGCAGGGAGAAAAGGAGAAAGAGGCAATTGAAAAAAAGAATGAAGAGTGACGCCGCCAGCATTAATGGCTGCTACGCCGGTAGGTGCCACTATGGCCATTTGCTTGGCACAATGTTTACGAATAAATTTCAGGAAAGTGGTTTTGCCGGTTCCCGCCTTTCCTGTAAGAAAAATATTTCGGTTTGTTTGGGTTACCAATTCCACCGCCAGTTGAAATCGCTCATTTGTTGTATCAAAATCCCGGGTTACCACAGCTTTGTTTTGTTTGTTACTAATCGGATACGTTTTGTATAAGTGGTACAAAGTAACACAGATAAAGGAAGCAGGCAACATAAATTAACATAGACAAACAAGAAGAAGGCGTACCGTTTTTTGGAGGTGTAGCCGCTATCTCTAATGGCCGAGGGCGAAGAGGAGTATTTACCCGCGGGAAGGGCTAGCGTTACGGAAGGTCGTAATTATAACTGAAATAGTAAGATAGAAGACCTATAACGCAGAGATAGCTAAGAAGAAGTAAGGGTATTGGTTGGACAGATTTTATTGTTTATACCGTAATTATTGCAATGTCTGGTGATTTTGTATTTTTAAAAATACAGTTATAGCGGTATTTTGTAGGAGTATAAAGATAGTTTAGGGATTTGTTTTTCCGAAACCTGTTGAATGAGCTAAACTTGAATCAGTATAGGCTATGGGCTTCAATAAGCCTGCTAGCGATTATACGTAGACGGAAGATGATTTTTCAACTGGTATAAAGACCTGTACCTTGGTGCTGACGTTAAAAGACATGAAATGAAACAAATAAAGATAACTTCCTTACTTATAATATTGACAATATTAATTCAGTCTTGTAACGAACAGGGAAAAAAAGTTGATACAAGTAAAACAGAAAATGAAGACACTTTATTGATTTATGGGTTGCCAAATATGGAAAGGCAAAATTCAAGGAATGTTATTGCAAAAAAGTGGGGAATAAAATTCAAATCTGTTGCAGGTTGTATAGTTACAGACGAATTGGTAGATAGTGTAAAGACTGTAAATGACAGAGTAAATAAAAGCATTGAAAAGAAATTCGGCAAAAATTGGAATGATAAATTTGAAAGAGAAATAGAAGAAGAATATGAAAAGGAAAAGAAACTCACTACGGTTTTGGACAAAATTGACTTTATTAAGAAAAAAGGGGATCAAATGAGTAAAGAAGGTAATGGTCTACATTATTATATGACTCCTATCGAAAATTCAATGACAGACTATAATGTATCTGTAGAAGGTTGGGGCATTATTGACAATAAAGACGTTTGGGTTTCATACTATAGATTGACAGTAAATTACAAAACTAAAAAGTACAAACTATTAGATGACAAAATCGAAACAAGAGAATAGTGGGAACGACTGTACGTGTAGAGTTATTTAACTAAGTGGTAAAATTAGATTGATAACTACCAAAGCTTTTTATAATAAAAAATGCTAATTGCAACAGAATGGTTTACAAGATTTAGACGGGGAGTTAGATAAAGAGTGTTGTATATTTATGTATTATCAGCCATTTAATTATGACAATCCACGACCTTAAAGTAAAGCACGATAAATTAAAACAACTTGACGGCGAAAGGCCTTTTAAAAGCCCAACCTTCAAAACGTTCGGCTCAGACAGTCACAGATATAAATTCAACTCTTGTTTGACAGAAGATATTTTACTAAGTTTTAAAAAATCTTTTGGATTAATACTTCCTACAGATTATAGAAATTTTCTTACTCAAATTGGCAACGGAGGTAGTGGTCCAGCTTATGGGCTGCTTCCATTAGCGGACTGGAAAATTGAACTTGAAATAAGCGATAATAGTTTCCTGTCAACAGACTTTCCTCACAATGACAAATGGAATTTTTTGCAGGACTTTGATACTGATGACAAGGATTATGCAGAAACTGATGCATTTCAAAAATGGGAAGAAGAATATTTTTCAAATAAACACATTACGGGTAGTATGAGAATTTGCCATTATGGTTGTGCAATATATTATTTGCTTGTAGTGACAGGGAAAGAAGCTGGATACATTTGGGTGGACGATCGGGCAAGCGATTATGGGATATATCCAGCTATATCAAAAGTAACGGGCGGACGAATGACATTTATTGATTGGTATGACGAGTGGTTGACAGAAAGCTTAAATCAGTTTGCGTGAGGGAAAGAAGCAGGCAACATTGTATTTTATACAAGTTGGGAGGCGTATTATACTACTAGCAATCTGCAAACAGAACTTTCCTCTTTGATAATTCACTTACACCAAGCGAAAAGTATAACTATATAAAGAAGGCCAAAAAACAGTTGGGATAAGTGTTTTCTTATAAAATGGTTGCTTCGTAGCTAGAAAATAATTGTAGCTGAATCTTTAAGCAGAGTGATGGCTGGCTATTAAATTTACTGGTTTCAAGCAAGTGGACTTTTGCAGACTAAATGCCATCTTTGTAAAAAATAGTATGCTGGCATCCATTATACCAAAACTTCCAATGCGTAGCAAAGCTGCTACAAAGGAGTTTTATTTAACACAATTAGGGTTTACAGACATTGGGAGAGCAGACTTTGAAGGCTACCTCCTATTGAAAAAAGACAATGTAGAAATTCATTTTTTTGAATTTGAAGGACTTGATCCCAAAGAAAACTATGGGCAAGTTTATATTCGTACAAATGATATTGAAATGCTTTATCAGTCTATGGTAGATAACAATTGTAACATTCATCCGGCAGGACATTTACAAATAAAACCCTGGGGGCAAAAAGAATTTGCAATGCTTGACCCGGATAATAACTTACTTACATTTGGACAAAGTTTGTAGCGTGATAGTGAACGGCTACCGGTAATAGGAACTGTATATAAATAACCGCTTTACAGACCTGCAAGGTTTTCCGTTGATTAGCCATTCCGGTAGTTTTATCAGGGATTAATTTTACAAACAGACTTCAAATCCTTTCGTCATTTCTAACGGAGGCAGGCGCAGGCAGAAATTTTCTAGATGTATAGCACAGCTACTATTCTTGTACTTATTGCAGTTCAGTGAGATTTCTCTTCGCTCCTGTTGGTCACTTATCGAAATGAGGTTGACAGGGCGGAGAATCTGCCGGCCGGTAGGTGAGTAAACAATGTGCTTTTGTATCTTTAACCAGCGATAATTCACCAACAGATAATTTTTATCAAGACGCAAGGAATATGTTACAAAAAGAATTTGCACACAGGACAGCAGAAATTTTAAAAACCGATAAAAATGTTATTGGCCTGGCGGCGGCAGGTTCTTGGTTGACGAATGAAATTGATGAGTTTTCTGACCTTGATTTACTACTTGTCACACACAATAAGGTTTCGGGCGACAAAGACAGAATGCTGGATTATGCCAAACGCTTTGGAGAACTTTTATGCGGATTTACAGGAGAACACGTTGGGGAGCCGCGAGTTTTGATTTGCCTTTACGACAATCCGTTGCTGCATGTTGATATTAAGTTTTTGACGTTGCCAGAGTTTCACCAACGCATTGAAACGCCTTACATATTGTTAGACACAGATGAGCAATTAAAAAAAGTTCTTGAACAGACAGAACCAAGATTTCCATATCCCGATTACCAATGGATTGAAGACCGATTTTGGATTTGGGTGCATTATGCACTCTTAAAAATTGGTAGGGGGGAGTATGTTGAAGCGTTTGATTTTTTAGGATTTTTAAGAATGACCGTATTGGGGCCCCTACTACATATCAAAAACAACAACTTGCCAAGAGGTGTTAGAAAAGTTGAAATGCAGTTGCCCAAACAAGACTTTGAACGACTCAAAACAACCATTCCAACGTATTCAAAACAATCGCTTTTGGACAGCTTACAAGGTTCTGTGTCGCTCTATCAGCAATTAAGAAATGAATTGTTTGCGGAGGTAGTTAAAACAAATGCTAAGGTAGAGGAAAGGGTGATGAAGTATTTTGTAGAGATAAAAAAGAAGTAGCAACATTGGTATGCGGCTAATAGGAATTGTATATAATCAACCTTCTTACCCTATATCCACAAAACCGTTTTACACACCTACACAGTGTTTTCGTCGATTTGCCATGCGGGTAATTTTATCCGGGATTAATTTTACAAACAGACTCCAAATCCTTTCGTCATTTCTACCGGAGGCAGGCACAGGCAGAAATTTTTTATAGGGATAGCCTAGTAGCTATTGTTATCTATCTGTTACCGGGGTAGATTTCTCTTCGCTCCCATTGGTCATTTAGTGAAAGGACGTTGATAGAAGAAATAACAAAACTAAATGCCTTCATCTCTTTTTAACAGTAGTGAAAAATACCCCTTGCAAAACAGGGAAGGAAATAAAATAGCCAATGGCTTAATATATTTTCATAATATCCTTGCTGCTACTCTCCTCGGTTTTGAAACAGCGGATTGTTCATGAAATTCAACGGTATGTTTTATTTGGCAACTAACAGACATAAATAAGTAGCGCCTATTATTACATACTTTTATTATAGTAATACTTCGCAATCAAAACCATTAACGTGTAAAATATTAACGATTATAGCTTCTGATATTTCGGTCGAACTATCAATGCGTAAAATTTTATCACAATCTTCAAGATCAAAATTCCATTGCGTTTGTGGAAGTTCATCTAAATGTGGTTTTAATGACTGAACGTCATTCTCCACGAGTACCGAAGTTTTAAATACATAAATCACTATACTGAAATTTAATGTTATAATCCTTTTTTGCCTTCTGACCAATAACCTTGTGAGAGTATCTTGCCTGCGGTTTCGCTTTTCAAAACTTTTCTAAAGGTCTGAATGGATTTGGCATTTCCGACTAACGCAAAATTGGCAGTACTCCATCCATCTGTTTTGAATAAGGGCAAATCACTTATCCATTTTTCATTGCTGAAAGAACCGTTTTTAGGAAATACAGTATAGTGTTCCAGCGCTAATGATTCCGGGACATTTTTATTTTCCTCCTCCAGTTCGAAATAGAATTGAAATGTATGATGATTACTTTTCAATAAAGAGAATAACGCCACTGCAATGCCTAAAGAAGTTTCATCACCAAAAAAGAATTGTTGCTTGATGCTGGGGTCATATACTATTTTTCCTCGGGGTGGACTGATAAACAGTTCGTCATTGGTTTGCAATGTATCCATGTATTGGCTACCAACTCCGTTTCCGTGAAGGTGAGAAATAATGTCAAAAATTCCATTTTCTTTATCATGATAAGCAACTGTATAATTTCTAAATTCCGTTTCACTCACCCGAATGACACTTGCGTAACCAATTTGAAAACGCCAGTTTGATATATCGCCTTGAAAACGAATTTTCTTTATCTGCGGGCTGATGTAAGCGGTTTCTACAACTTTCACATTCGGTCGCATTGCGTTTCCGAATAAATGACTAACCCATTTTGGAATACTTGAAATCATCGTTGACTACATTAAGATTTAATGCAAAGGAACAACGGGTGGAAATTTCAAACACTACAGGAAGAAGGTAAATATTGGACTAATCAAGGTTTTTGTTTCTAAAAGTCAAAGCTGACATTCCGGTGACTTTTGAAAAGAGTCTGGAAAAATAGGGATAATCATCATAGCCCAATTCGGAGGCAATTTCTTTTACCGATAAATCAGAATGGTAAAGCAAGCGTTTGGCTTCTAAAATTATTCGTTGCTGTATGTGATGCGTTACAGAATGTCCTGTAGTGCTTTTTACACATTCGTTTAAGTAAGGAGAAGAAATGTTTAATTGCTGTGCATATTCTGTCGGGCTTTTGGCTGTAACAAAATTTCGTTCCAATAAGTCCTTAAAGGCTTTGGTTACGATTTCAAATCTTGATAATTTCTCAATTGGTTTTGATTGGACTAAATACTGTGAAATAATCAATCCTATTAAAGTATTACAGCTTCCGGTGAGTAGCGAATGGTATAGTTTTTCGGTTTTTCGGTCCGATAATTTTAGGCAAAGAGAGACAGCTTCGGAAATAACGGAAAACACTTCCTGTTGTAAGGATAGAGGTTTTGCGGGCGAAATGTCTTCCAATAATTTCAAGTACTCCGGATGTAGACTTTCATTACTGATTGCCCAAATACTTACAACTGTATTTTTAAATGACAGGATTCGATGTACCTGATTTTGATGAATAAAAATAACAGATGATGGTTTTATCGTGTGTTTATGAAAATCAATTTCAATGGTAGTGGTACCTTTTTCTTGCAAGAAAAACAAATGATACTCATCTCTGTGCGGCTGTTTTAAATTGTCAAATTCTTCAAAGTGTTCGTAGGAACGAAACTCCTTACTAGACATTTTTCTTATAAAAATGCCTTCGCCTAACTCCGCTATTACCGGATTTACAGATATTGAATTTAATTTTTTAGGCATTGTTTTTTTATCACTTTTATCCCTGTCTTGGAAAAGAGCTGGTAAAGGTAGAACTATTTATACTTACACCGTGTAAGCGGCTATACTGTTCTACCGTTTTATCTAATTCCGCTGAAATGATTTTGCATATACCTGTTTTGCGGATGGAGGAATGGTTAAACCGTTTGCTTACCTATTCAATATGCATTCCGTTGTTCAAAGACAATAGGAGGAGGCGAGAAAAATTGCGCTCATTTTTTTAGCAAGTTTCAACGAATATATCCTACCAAGCTTAGGCAATCGTTTGTCTGAGAAATGAAATCGATTGCGAACAGTTTTTATAACATTTTTTGGCTGCTTGCATTTTCGATTTTAAATATTGGCATGATTTTGTTTCTATTGTTGAAGCTCGCGTTTTAATAATTTATTTACTGTTAACCATTTAAAACACTGTATGAAACATAATCGTTTTATCGTACTTATTGTATTCCACAACCTAACATAATAACAGGTGTAGATACTAAGCCCACAGATAAATTCTGGCCTTTTGATATTGGCTTTCACTTGCCACCACTAGAACTTCAACGGAAAATATTTTTTCTGTCGCACTTACAGCCAATTGCAATAAGTGCTTTTGAAGAGCTATGCCTTTTCGTTATGGATTTTTACTCTTTATAATTATTAATAACAAAAATTAAACACCATGGAAAGCTGGAAACTAAAATTAAAAGGTACATGGAATGAAGTTAAAGGAAAAGTAAAGCAGCAGTATGCTGATCTTACAGATGATGATCTGCTGCACGAAGAAGGTAAAGATGATGAGTTGCTGGGGCGCTTGCAAAAAAAGACAGGCAAAACAAAAGAGCAACTGAAGGAATGGATTGAAAGCCTATAACGAGTAAGGATGTGAACCCTTATGCGGTAGTAATTTTTTAACCTATTAAAAAAAATGAATATGAAAAAGTATATGTTTTATTTGTCAGGTATATTGTTAGCTAGTGTTATTCTACTGTCTTGTAGCAAAAAGGATGATCCGGCGGATAATGATCTGTTTGTAGGTACCTATAAGGGTAGTATAAGCTATACTAATAATAGTGAAATTAAATCCACGGATGACGGTACTGTGAGAGTTGTTAAAGTGGGGAGTAATTATAACTTTATCTTTTCGGATGGGATTCCCGACTTAACTGGTATTCAATTTAAGAAGGATGGCGATAATGCTGTTATTGATATTGATGAAGACGTAGCTAAAGCCATTCGAATTACGGCCAGTAAATTGACGATTGCGTATGCTAAAGATGGAGCCGTATGGACGGCCGATTGCTCTAGGTAGTAGTAATGCTTTTATCAATACCATTAATCGTTAAACATTTCCTTAGGATCGTCATGGCCGATTTTTAAAAAGGTTCAATTTCTCCCGGTTATAAAAGCGATGACTAGTAAATTAATTGAGCAAGCAATTAGTGTCCCGCTTTAGTTATATGTTTTGACACGTCTACCTAGTAGCGTGCTGTGAAAACAGAGGTTTGGCCTCGGGACGGATAGCTACGGAGTGAGACAATTCCGTCCCTTTTTATTTTATTTCAATAGAGCTTAGTTAAAAGTATGCGCAAAGTATTTTCTTTAGTACTGTTATTTCTATGTAGTTATTTCCTCTATGGGCAAGAGTCGTCACGGGAGTCCATGTTAGGCATTAGAGTAGGAGGTTCTGCAGGTTTAACCTATAAAAAGTTTCTCAACAATAGTTTTGCATTTGAAGCAATTTTGGCTAAGGATTTTCCTAAAAAACAAGATGGGGTTTTTGTTGCCGGCCTTTTTGAAAAGCATGCTCCGCTTTTAGGGGATAAGTTTTCGGCATTGCTTGGCTTAGGGCCTTCTTATCACTTTAGCCGCCAAAGTTTAGGCTTGTACGGTATTATTGGCTTTGACTGGCGCATCTTACATTCTCCGTTGAACTTGCAAGTAGATTGGAGCCCTACTTATTATTTTAGAGGATCTGATAAATTTTCACCCGTTAATGCTGCTTTTAGTATTCGATATATTATCAACTCCAAAAAATAAATGTGCATTCCTGTATAAATATATAGTGTAATGCTTTTTTCCGTTATTCTACGTATCGTGTGGTGATTGAAGAGTGTGCCTGGCACTGGTTCTACCAGAGTACCTAGTCTTTACTTATGGATAAAGTGTTTACAGCGTTTAGTAGATAGTGCTTTGTAAAAGTAACTACTTTTTTTTCTTTACTTAAAAACCGCCAGCGCTTCTTGTTTTTAGTAACGGTTACAAAGCTGTTAGGAATACCCGGTTTTTAACGGTATAGGAAATGGTATCCTGTATGTGTAGCATCATATAACTAATAAAAAAACGGATACACTACGAAGACCTTCTGCAATACAAATTGCGAATTGCCGCTACATGATTTGCAAGAGATAGGGCTTAGGGAATTGAGGAATAGTGTCGTATATTTATGTGTTGTAGGCAATGTTTATGAAAACGCTACTCCATTTCATCATTCTTTTGACACTTCTCTCTTGTACTGCAAAGAGACCTGAAACTGCAAACAGTTTTCGGATTTTAGTTAGCGATACATCCATTACTCATAGGCCAGACTTAGAAATTGATTTTAGTAAACAGCAGAGTGAGTTACTTAATTTACCCATAATTTTTAAAGGCGTTGACAGCTTTGAGCTAAGAATTTGGTCTTTCGGCTTTTGGACACGGACAGACTTATTCGTATTGCGGTATTCCCAAAACAAATGGGTAGCTTCAAATTATATTTACTACGACACAGAAAACATAATTGACAGCTTACACCTTATAACAAGACAAGTAGCTAATGACACAGCTACAAAAATCCAACATTATTTAACCCAAGATAGCATTTTGAAACTTCCTTCGCAATTTGCAATTCCAAATTTCAGAGACAACACAGCGGACGGAGAAACGTATTACATTGAAGTTGCGACTAATGAATTTTATAAACAATGGTGTTATCACAACCCACAATATTTTGACGACCCAGACAATAGACAATTTAAAAGGCTTTTGAATTTCTTGACATCAAACTTCAGAATCCATTATCCTTATTAGGTTGACGCAATAACACTGCCTACAACATGAGCATTTGTGTTATGTCGGCGGACAGATAATGCCACCTCAGCTTCACCTATCTATCAACTGTGGTTCGGGCTGAACATTATAAATTGAGCGATAGAATTAACCATGAACTTTTATATCTTTAATCAGCATTTGTACCGGGCTGACGAATTTCAAATTCCGCCACAAACACAAATGCGTGAACGTTACCTGAAAGCTCAAGATGATGCAACCTAATAATTCAAGTTTGAGAAAAATCCCCCAATTGGGAACATTGGTTGACATTGATAAAGCCGACCATAAACTAAAAGACATTGCAGAACTATTTGTGAAGGCGGCAAATGACAGGGACACTTTCAATCAAACTTACATATCGGATTTTGTAGAGGAGTTGAAACAGTATTTTGGCTCACCGTTGACAAAAGAAAAAGTCACTGATAAGCCTCTTGACAATGCTTGGTGGCACGAAGCCGGTAGTTCAATTTTTCAAATGCTTGAGTTGTCTGAAAAGTTTTACAATCAAAGCGACTTAGAAAAAACCCTACGTGACGTTCTTTTTTATTACGAACAGCAAATGCAAAGCATTGATTTTATTGCTGATCTAAAATATTTAACAACGGAAGAAGGCGGTCGACAAACACCAACTTTTTCTGGTTACAGACCACAGGTAAAGTTTGACTTTGACGAAATGCAAACTTCCGGACAGCAAACGTTCTTAAACAAAGGCACAGTTTATCCAGGCGACAACGTTGAAGCTGCAATCAGAATTATAGCGGTAGAACATTTTGAAAATACTTTGACCGAAGGAATAGCGTTTGAATTTAGAGAAGGCTCACGAGTTATTGGGACAGGGAAAATAAGTAGTATCCTAAACGATAGACTGATAAAAGCCAGTAGGTAACATTCCATCGACAACAAGGCGAGCAAACAAATATATTTTTAACTTTTGTATCTTACATCAGCAGCAGTTCCAAGCTGGACGTTTTTCAAATGCCCTGCCGAACGCAAAGCTGCTAAACGTTATGGGAAATTTTAGTGACAAAAACCGTTGACGAATAGACAAACCTATTTAAACATTAAAAATGAACAAATTATTATTTCTTGGAACGATTGTCATTAGTCTGACATCCTCCTGTTCAAATTCAAGTCAGTCAAATAATTCTGATAACTCAGTCAATCAAAAGTTAGCAACAAATGACACCAGCAAGACGGTTAAAAATAGGACTACCCAAAAAATAACGCCATCACTTTGGGTTGAAACGACAGATGCAAAAGCAGTAGCGGATTATTACCTTTCCATCTTTAAGGACGGAAAACTTAAAGAGCATCGCAAATATAAAAACCCAGTAGAAGCAGGAGGAGGAGATTTTGAAACTGCAATTATTGAAATTAACGGAATTGAATTCAATATTTTGGCTGCGGGCCCCTTTTTCAAGTTCAATGAGTCCGTTTCGTTTGTTATCAATTGCAAAGATCAAGAAGAAGTAGATTATTATTGGAATGCTTTGACTGCAAATGGTGGACAAGAAAGTTCTTGTGGCTGGTGTAAAGACAAATATGGTTTGTCTTGGCAAGTTGTTCCTGTTGAGTATTTTGATTTAATAAACAGTGATGACCCTACGGTTAGAGAAAAGGCAATGAAGAATACTCTTAAACAAAAAAAGTTAATACTTTCAGAACTTAAATAAGCCTACTCTACTTAAGAAATTCAATAGACAAAGAAATAAAAACGGCCCCTAACAAGGATACCTGTTGTACACCTAGTATTTCTAAACAATAGGATACAACTATTTTACTATAAGCGTTAACAGCCTCACTACCGGAGGTTGTTTTTGTAGCAGTGCTAGGGTAGAAAAAATAAGGGAGCTTTTTTATTTTGACTTTATGAGGAGAGGCAAAGCCCAAAAATAAAAGTAAACGACAGGCTTGATGGGCTACATTGCTACTGTAGCCTGTACGGTAGTAAGGCTACTCAACTCTTAAAAGCCGCCAGCGCTTTTTTTTAGTAATGTTTACAAAGGGGTTAGTACCACTGTTTTTTAACGCCATTAAAAAATACCACTTGCTTATATAAAAAATAAATTACATCTTTAGCTAACGTACCTGCCCGGCCACCTATAGCCAGCAGGTTTTTTTATAACCATTAAACCTCTACCACCCTGTTGCCTGTAACTATAAAGGATGAGTAGCCGTGTACAAACCAGTATAAGCGTTTAGTAAAGGACTATACGCGAGTTTGTGTGTTTTCACCATACGATAATACTAATAAATTAATTAATTCATTTTAACATGACACCTAGAAGTTTATTTAATGTTGTTCTAAAGATTTTTGGTCTATTTTTTTTGAGAGAGATAATCAATGCAATTCCTCAAGTGTTTTCTACATCATTCCTTTACTTCGGTAGTTCAGATATGGGAGCTACTACTATAATGATAATTATTTCACTGCTCATACTGGCACTATATAGTTTTTTAGTTATACAATTGCTTTTTAAGACCAATAAAATAATCGATCTCTTACAACTCGATAAGGGGTTTGAAGAAAAGGAACTTTCTTTTGATACCAAAGAAGAATTTTCCATTGGTCTGTCAAGTACTTTAGTATTGACGATTGCATTGATTGTGCTGGGTGGAGTAATCCTGGTTGAGGAGATACCTGTTCTTTGTAGGCAGCTTTATTTTTATTTTGACCAGAAAAACAAAGGGTATAACGTGATGGATACGGATTTTTCATATATGGTATTATCTGTTGCAAAAATTTTGATTGGCTTATTGCTATTAGGGGAAAGAAAGCGAATTGTAGCGTTTATTGAAAGTAAAAAGAACGCAAATGTTGATAAGGAAGGTGCTGAATAAATTTTCCTTTTATTAGTTAGTAAAGACATTCAATTAACTTTTCTTAAAATTCAATCGCTTTAACAAAGTAATGTTGACAACATACTTACAGCGAACATAACCATTTGTGTAATGTCGGAGGGCACATAACGCCACTTCAACTTTGCTTATTTATCAGCTTTAGTCCCAGCCCGACATTATAAATTGAGTAACAGAATTAACAATGAACTTTTGTAAATTTAATCAGCAGCGGCACCGGACAGGCGGAGTACGGAGTACCGCCATGTCGCTAACGCTTTAACATTGGCGGTCATTGTACAACGACACTGCAACTCAACAATAAAAACATAACAAATCGACAATGACGGAATTTTGGGACCAAGCGTTTAAAGACAAACAAGAAATGTGGGGTTTCGATCCTGCAAAATCTACTGTTTTGACTAAGGACTTTTTTGTTGAGAATAAAGTGAAAAATGTGCTAATACCTGGAATTGGCTATGGACGAAATGCACAAATTTTTATCGAAAACGGAATGGCTGTAACAGGCATTGAAATTTCGCAGACAGCTACTGATTTGGCACAAAAACATTTTGGTAACGAATTAAAAATTTATCACGGGTCCGTTACAGAAATGCCATTTGATGACAAATTGTATGACGGAATATTTTGTTATGGCTTAATTTACTTGTTTGACAAAGACGAAAGAGTAAAACTTATCCAAGACTGTTTTAACCAATTGACCGAAGGTGGATTTATGGTTTTTACAGCAATAACCAAGAATGCTCAAACGTATGGACAAGGCACGCAACTAAGCAAAGACCGTTTTACAATGTTTGGTGGAGTTAATATCTTCTTTTATGACAAGGAAAGTATTGAAGAAGAATTTGGCAACACAGGACTTTTTGAAATAACCGAAGTAGCAGAAAACTATCCTTTTTACTTGATAAAATGTGGGAAAGGAAAATTATAATGACAG
>CAZPPM010000050.1:0-21304 GCA_964588445.1 uncultured Citrobacter sp. | reverse complement strand
GTTTAGCAGCTTTTGCTCCCCAATCTTTTTCTCCTACTCCTGTAAAATCTACATTCGCAAAAACAATAAATCTACCCGGATAATTTTTCCCGATATTAGCCACTGACTTTGTAATTGTCTCTCCACTTTGCCCACTCAGGTTTACCATCACTTTCATATTCATCACATCCATCTCTTTTATCAATATACCTAAATCCATATCCGGCATGCGAAACTGATGATTATGTACATCAATAAAAGGATATTTGGCACGAGTAAGTTTATGCTCAGCCACCACTAGCGTAGAAGGAGGATTATACGTTTCAAAATCCATCACGGGCTTTGTTTGGCCAGCGCTAATGGAAGGAAAAGCAATTAACATTATATGCAAGACCATGAGAGATTTCGAAAATCCTATTTTCATATCAATACAATTGAAGTAGGATAAAAATAAGGGCAAAAATTTATACATCGCTTATCCTGTCACTTTAAAATAACATTTGTGACGATAATACATAGATGCATTCTCATCATTTATAAGAATTTAATAGAACAATCCATCCACTCGACAATTCACTATCGGATACTATCACAATTCCAAAATAGCTGTGTTCTTATTCATAAATAAAGAACCAAAATTCTTCCTTCGTTAGTAGCCGACGTTATCATCGTAGTTTTATCAGCTTCGTTTGAAAAAATTCTATTAAAAGAAAATAGAATTCCTTTTTCCAAAGTTTACACACATAAGAGTTTTATTCATTTTAAATAAGTGCAACTAATTATAATTAGGATTTTTACGAATCGATTCAATTGGTTTTTCGTAAAAAAAACAGAGCGAGTGAGTAAATTTTCCTTGAAAAATTATGAGAACTTAACGTGAAGATTACTTTTGTACTCAGAATCCGAACCCTATTAAAATAACGTACCCATGTTTCTATTTAAACTCACCTTTCGTTCTCTTTATAAGAGTAGTATCACCCAGTCTTTGGGTATGCTTTTCTTGATGAGCTTTTATACTTTACACGTATCAGCGCAGTCTGTAACGGGAATCATTACGGATTTTAATAGCTTCTGGAAGTCATCAACTACTTCTGTTAATCCCATCAGTCCCAACAATAGTCATAACCTGCTTGCTTTTACTTTTAAAGGCGTTCAATACTCTACAGGAGTAAATGATGCATTGCTGGCCAATAAAGGAGAAGTATTTACATCGGGTGATTTTTGGTCGTTGCCTGTAGCAGCATTATCGGCTGCACCTACTGCCAATACAAAAGTAGGTCTGGGTGAAATGTATGACGGAGTACACAATGGTCCCAGCAATCCTCGTCCTTCTAACAACCTGAGCGAGTATTTAACTGATGGTATAAAAGGATTGAACATTGGCACCTGCATAGCCAATCTTCCTGCCGGCACTATTTCGTTCAATGTAAGTAATATTTTACCGCAACATATTGGAGATGGCATACCCGACGTACTCGTTACACAAGTGGCCGACCCTTCTGCTTCCACCGATTATTATTCCTTTACTAATGCAGCCGGGAATATTATCGGCACAAAAAAAGCTATTGCATTCAATAATATATCTGTAGTGGGTAATTGGGTTGCGGATTTTTATGAAGCCAGCACTAATCCGATGGACTTAGCCAGCAACTTTACCAATACGAGCAGACCTATGAGGTTATGGGCTGCAGACCTTAGCGAATTTGGCATCACTGCTGAGAACTATACCAGTATTTCCCGCTTTGTCATTAATCTCTCCGGAAACAGCGATGTAGCCTTTGTGGCTTATAATAACAAAACATTTAACATAACTAATATACTACCCGTAAAACTTTCTTTATTTTCTGTAGAAACAAAAAACACTAACGCTCTTTTACAATGGCACACAGAAAATGAAATAAATGCAGGTTTTTTTACTGTTGAGAGAAGCCAATCGCAGAGCAATTTTATCGCTATAGGTAAACTAAATGCTGCAGGCAATACTACAGAAAAAAGAGCGTATACATTTACTGACAACCATCCACAAAACGGAATCAACTATTACCGATTAAAAATAACCGACAAGAACGGTGATATCACTTATAGTAATAACATCGCTGCTACCTTTAGCCAAGAAAAGCTAGCCATACAAGCATATCCCAACCCTAGTAAAGGAATATTTACAATTGCACATCCTGCACTGAGGACACAACAGCAGCTTAGCGTTTTTTCAGGAGCTGGAATAAAAGTTTTTGAGAAAAAAATAATGGTTGGCACCGCCTCCACTACAATTCAATTGGATAATTTACCAAAAGGTATTTATTACCTACAATATCAGGAGGGAGAAACTAAAAAAACTATTCCCTTAAGCATTCACTAAAAATTGGATTTACTATAATTATCCTTATAGCCTTTTTGTTTATTTTCTTGTTGAATCAGTAAGTTTTATTGATCTTTATCGCAACGAAACCATTGATAACAACAAATAGTAAATACTATGAGGCATATAAAACTTTACACCCCTTTATTTTTATCATTTACAACTTTATTTTTTGCCGCCTGTAACAGTGATACAGCACCTTCGGAGAAAGAAACATCATCGGTCTTACAGACCCATGAAGGACGTATTGTGTATGACGATAATGGGCTAAACATGCAGGGATATTATGCCTATGATGCAAACAAGGAAGGAAGACGTCCGGCTGTTATTATCGTGCCGGAATGGTGGGGTGTGAATGAATACGTAAAAAAGAGAGCTCGTCAATTAGCCGCATTAGGATATATAGCTTTTGTAGCTGATTATTATGGCAATGGGAAAATTGCTGACACTCCAGATTCTGCTATGGCCAATGCTATGCCTTTTTATCAAGACCCGCAACTAGGAAAGGCAAGATTTAATGCTGCGTATGAAAAAGTAAAATCATTTGCAGCAACAGATACTACTCAAATTGCGGCCATAGGCTATTGCTTTGGCGGCACACAAGTACTGAATGCCGCAAAACTTGGACAACAGTTAAGGGGCGTGGTAAGTTTTCATGGAGGGCTGGCAGGTGTACCGGCAAACAAAGAATTACTTAAAGCAGCTATCCTGGTTTGCCACGGTGCGGCTGATTCAATGGTTCCGGCGGAAGAAGTGGCCAATTTCAAAAAAGAGTTGGACGGTATTGGTGCCAATTACATTTTTAAATCATACGAAGGTGCTACTCATGCGTTCAGTAATCCTGATGCGACAGAAAAAGGAAAGAAATTCAACCTGGATATTGCATACAATGCTGCTGCGGATACAGCTTCCTGGGCAGAAATGAAAAGCTTTTTTCAGCAAATTTTCAAATAACTCTTACGAAGAAGCATTTATTTACCAACCGGAAGCTGTAACAGTTTTCGGTTTTTTATTTTATCTTCAACAATTACAAATTCATTCACCATGCCTGTATTAGTTATTGTTGGTATTCTCGTATTATTAGTCTTCTGGATTATTAGCCTGTATAATAGTCTTGTAAAACTGCGTAACCGTCGTCAAAACGCCTTTGCGGATATAGACGTGCAATTAAGACAACGTCATGATCTGGTGCCTCAATTAGTAGAGACTGTAAAAGGTTATGCCGGTCATGAAAAGGAACTTTTTTTGAGAGTAACAGAAGCCAGAACGGCTGCAGTAAATGCAAAAACTATTGATGATAAAATTGTAGCAGAACAACAATTAACCTCCGCCTTGCAAGGATTAAAAGTGCAGGTAGAAGCTTACCCTGACTTAAAAGCCAATACTAATTTTCTACAACTACAGGAAGAGCTAAGTGATATAGAAAACAAACTGGCGGCTGCACGTCGTTTCTTCAATGGAGCTACTACAGAATATAATAATGCGGTAGAGTCGTTTCCCAGTAACCTTATTGCTCGCAATTTTGGTTTCAAAAGAGAAGTGTTTTTTGACTTGGGAGAAGATACTCGTCGCCAGATGGAAGAACCTCCAAAGATCAATTTTGGTAGTTAATGAAATATGTAGGTTTATCCAGACAGATTCAAAGAAATAATTTCAATTCGTTTCTTTTGCTATTGGCTTTCCCGCTGTTATTGCTGGGAATGTTCTATGTTTTTTTCTTTTTTATTAATGACCAAGACAATACAGCTGCCAATCAAAGTTTTCTGCAAACGCTGCCTTTTGTGCTTATAGGGGTTGGTGGTTGGTTTTTGGTTGCCTGGCTGGGGCATTCAGCTTTTATCAGGATGGCCACCGGTTCCAAGCCTTTGGAGCGAAAAGATAATAAGCGAATTTACAATCTACTAGAAAACTTATGTATTGCGCAAGGCATGTCAATGCCTAAACTATATATTATTGAAGATGACTCTATCAATGCATTTGCCAGCGGCATTAATCAAAACAGTTATGCGATATCCTTATCACGCGGCATTATTAATAAGCTAACAGACGAAGAACTGGAAGGTGTAATAGCGCATGAGTTGGCACATGTGCGCAACAGAGATGTGCGACTACTCATAATTTCCATCATCTTTGTGGGTATTTTTTCTTTTTTAGCCGAAGTAGCGTTTCGAAGCATTCGTTTCTCCGGTGGTGGAAGAAGAAGTAACAAGGATAGCAAAGGTAGCGGTGCTATTATCCTGATTGCTATTGCCATTACCGCTGTTGCTTATTTAATTTCACTTTTGCTGCGTTTTGGCATTAGCCGCAGAAGAGAATACCTCGCCGATGCCGGTGCTGCAGAAATGACTAAAAAGCCTTATGCTTTAGCCGCAGCTTTACGAAAAATTTCAGAAGACCCTATGATTGAAGCTGTAGAAAGCAGGGATATTGCGCAGCTTTTTATAGACAATCCTAAACCATCGGCCCATAAATCAGCTTCGTGGGATAACCTCTTTGCTACTCACCCACCGATAGATAAACGGATTGCTCTACTGGAGCAGTTTATATAACTAAGGAAAAACTTATTGCTTTAGAAATTTCTTTACAAGCGTAGCTCCATCTTTTCTTGTACCACGAATAAAATAATATCCTGCTGCAAGGTGAGAGGTATTGATTGTAGTTATTTGATCTTCTACTCTTACCTTAAACATTTCCTGCCCTGTAATACTTGTTATGGTAAGCACTTCGCCTATCCAACGCCTGTCAGCAGAAACATCAAAAACTGTTTCTCCTTTTGTAGGATTGGGATACAAGTTCAAATGGGGCCAATTAGGCTCCCCTTCATCCAAAGGAATTTCTTCAAAAAGAGCGGGTTCAAAGGCTTTTGAAAATAAAATAGAACGTCGGGCTCCTCCAATCCGAAACAATGTTCGCATTCTTATAGCCTGCCCAGGCGTAAACATATTCGTACAATTGTCATCAGTAAGATCCATATAATTCATATACATATCGCCAGCAGGCCCATTCTCGCAAGATGTGTGAATATCTGAAGGGCAACCCATTGTAAAGTTGGCTTGCGTAGGTGTATCATCCACAAAATCATCACCACAATAAGCATCACCCCATATGTGCCGAAGATTTAACCAATGTCCCGCCTCATGTACGAGTGTTTTTCCTTTATTATAACTTACTCCTCTATTTGTCCCAAAGGCATAATAATTAATAACAATACCATCTTTAGATTTCTCTCCACCGGGAAAGCTGGAATAGCCCGCCGGATTACCTATTCTGGCGATCCATATATTCAAGTAACTATCGGGATCCCATGCGTCACTACCTGTTTCCGCCGTGTACTTAAGTTTATCATCCGTTTTCCAGTCTTTGACCGGGCTATATTTTCTTATAATACCACTAGTAGCTCTGCGCCAGGGATCAGTGGTAGCAAGTCTGAACTCAATGCTTATATCTGCAGACAAATGCTTAAATCTATCGGGGGTATATATAGAATCAGGATGTTTTTTATTGAATGCCTGATTCAGGATGTTCAATTGTTCTATAACCCTTTCTTGCGTAATACTGTTACGCTGATCGAGTGTATTGTATAATACATGAAAAACAACAGGCACTACAACTACTACTTTTCCTTCACCGCGATTCATCTCCCCTACCGGCTGTCCTAAAGCTATACCGATTTGCTCTTTTTGGGTAAAAGCTTCTATACTCACTGTTTGAAGTTCTATTGAAGGGTTAGCCTTGCGCTCATTCATCTCGTAATCAAAACTAAAACAGGATCGCTGTGCGAGCAATCCTCTTTCATTACCTAGCAAAAGCAACAAAGACAGTAACACTACTCTCATAAAAAACACTATAATGTGTAGCACATTTTTTATAGTATTTCACAGCAGAATGGAAGAAAAGTATTTAATAGGAATTGAATAGTAATCGAAAACGAATATTGTCAAATATATTCAATTTAACCAAGCGATAAGGTAAGAGCAATAGTTATTTTTCCATTTCACTAATTTTATGCATTTACTAATACATTATACCCTGTCCTTGTCTTACTTTTGGCTCGTTCACAAACAGAAATCGATGAAACAGATTTTTTTATCCCTAATAGCTATTGTACTATTTAGCTGTAATAATGAAGACAATAATGACCCCGCTACTAATCCTATAACAAGCAATCCGATAAAGCCCATCAGCTTCTCTATCATTAATAGCTACCCGCACGACACCTCCTCTTTCACCCAGGGACTTGTTGTACACAATGGCTATATCTATGAAGGAACAGGCAACTGGGGGTTCTCTAAGCTACTCAAAGCAGAAATTGCTTCAGGAAAAATTAAACAGTCTCTTTCACTTGACGATAAATATTTTGGAGAAGGAATCACTATTTTACGAGACACTATCTATCAGCTTACCTGGAAAGAAAAGAAAGTATTTGCCTACACTTTACATGATTTCAAGAAGGTAAAAGAATTTGATTTTAGTACAGAAGGCTGGGGCATCACCACCAATGGCGAGGATTTAATCGTAAGCGATGGCACCAGCACACTCTATTATTATAGCCCTGCCGATTTCAAGCTTTTACGTACACAAACTGTTACTGAAAACAATAGCCTCAGTTATAACCTGAATGAGTTGGAGTTTATCGACGGTTATATTTATGCCAACCAATGGGAAACGCCCTATATTCTTAAAATAGAGCCAAACAGCGGAGCCATCGTAGGCAGAATAGATCTTACCTCCCTTTGGAAAGAAGTTAGAGCCAAAGATAAAAATGTCGATGTACCCAATGGTATTGCCTATGATAGCACTACTAAAAAACTCTATATAACCGGAAAGAAATGGCCAGATCTTTTTGAAATAAAACTGAGCGAATAAACCCTATTATTATTTACTGATAACATAGATAACAGAGCTGCATTTTTTTACATCCCCCAAGGCTTTCATATTAGATCGAAGTCCATTCCAGAAAGCAGCCGGTAAGTTCATGCTTTTATTCTTGTACTTACTGCTTAGTAATGCCACATAAAAACTATCATACCACATAGGCTTGTAGGCCTGTATCTTCATGCCATGTTCTTCCACGAGGCGTTGCATAGACTTTGGAGAAAAATGGTATAAATGCCTGGGAACATCATAAGCTGCCCAATATTGCTGGTAAACCGCCGCATCCTTTGCTGTATAATTAGGTACTGCTATAAAAATCTTCCCTTTTTCACTAAGCAATTTCTTTAACTGAGCCATATAAGCTTGCAAAGCATGCACATGCTCTATTACATGCCACAGCGTAATAGCATCATATTGCTGATGGTGTAAGGAAAAAAGTGCTGAAGATGTATCTACTTGTAACCCGTAAGATTTTTTAGCCACTTCTCTTGCATCTGCATCGGGCTCCAGACCTGTAACGCTCCAATCATGCTGCTGCATTTCATGTAAAAAAGCGCCTGTACCACTTCCTATATCCAGGAGTTTACCTTTCTTCAACCCGGTAAACTGCTGTACCATCTTCCTCTTCTTTACCAATGTACGTCTCCTTACCCAATGGTAAAGCCGATTAACTAATCCCTTTTTGGTATCGCTATGCGAAATATAATTTTCCGACTTATAATAAGCACCTATCGACTCCTCTTTCGGTATATGTTGCGTAAACCGCAATGTACAAGTTTCACATTCCCATATTTCGAATAACTCGTTACTAACTGTATAATCCTTTGCTTCCAAAACAAAATGAATAGTAGCACTATCACAAACAGGACATAATGTATATTGTATTCTCTCTTGCATCAGCTATAAACTTGTCGCAAAGTAAAAGGAAATACCTTTAAAAGAAATAGCTAAAGGCTTTTATGATCAACAGGTGCCACTGAAGGTGTAACAGGCTGCTGGTTACCGGCTGCTTGTGCGCTTACTCCCTGTGTAGAGAAGTAATATCCTATATAAATAACGGCGCCGATGAGTAGTGCTGCAGCCACCCACCAGTATGATTTTGCCTTTTTTTCTGTAGTTAAGATCTTCAACATCTCACCTGACGTTTTCACATCCTCACCTACTCTTACTTCATGCTCCACATTTTCCCGAAGTACTTTGTCTGCTACAATGGCTTTACCTATGGCGATATCCTTCATAGCGGTTTGAAAATGTATTTCCCCCGCCAATCCTTTAGAAAAAGAACCAATCCCCTGCCAGCTCATCTTTTGCCCGGAAAGAATGCCGGCTTTCATATCCTTACAAAAATCTTCAAAGCGTTGATGGGCTTCCCGTTCTCCAACGGAGAAAGCATTGGCCAGCCAGGAATAGAATCTTTCCTCTATCCCTGTGTTGCCATGATTCAATGTAATAGATTGTACTGGCGCTTCAATTAAACGCTTGGCATAGTCGATGTAGGCTGGTTTCGTTTCTACACGTAAGATGCCTACGCCGGGAATAACAAGGCGCTTATGTAAAAGTAAATATTGATGTAATTTCTCCAGCATTAGTATTTATTCAGTTGGTCAAAGGTAAAGATGATTCCGCCAACTAAATTAAATCCATATACGGGATATTGATTCCAGCGCTGGTATTGCTTATTAAAGATGTTATTAAACTGAGCCCACACACTGATATTCTTCTGCACTTTAAATTCCAGGCCTGCATTTAAATCAAATGCTCCTTTCAGATTCGCATCGTTGCCATCCTTTTTCAAATACTTAGGTCCACTCCAGCCAAAAAGATCGCCTTTAATCCATAAATCTTTTACAACCTGTATGCGTAAAGCTGTATTCAACTCTAGCGGTAATAGTCCCCAGGCATAGGGCTGTCCACGTAACCCGGAAAACTGGTTAAGGTAGAGACTGGTAATGAATGAAAATTTCTCTTCTACCGTGTAGCCTATCTCTCCTCCCAAATTAGTCACCTTAATACGATCCGCATTGACAACGGTAAATGATTTACCATCGCCGGCAGCACTGGTATCGTTAATAAATAGGGGTTGATTATTAAGCTGGTTAAAGCCTACCCTTGCACTATAGCTAAAATGATCGCCTGCCGATCCTTTAAATCCTGCATATCGCTCTTCTACCCATGTGTTTTTTAATGTTTCCGGTACCCACAACCAGGGATTTTGTCCGGCGAGATTTTGGAAGGTTGTTTTCTTTACATGACCGGTCCATCCGCCTTGCAATGTAAAGCGCTGATCAGCGGTTCCAATTTCTGCATGAATATTGGGAAACATCTTAAACTCGCCATTATCCCAGGAAGGACGAATACCTGCATTGATACGAAATGTGGTACTCTTATAACTAACAGAAGGAGAAAGATACCACATGTTATTATTAATAGCATTTTTCCCTTTTGGAGATAAACGGGTTAAATCAAATGCCAGCCCAAGATTCACAGAAAAATCCTCGTTCAATGATTTCTCGATAGGCAAATTCAATACGGCATTGCTTTCACTATTTTTCAAATGATCATTAAAGACATCAATCTTCAGCTCCGGAGAATAGTTGATACCAAATGCTGTAGTATTAATATTCCGCATCCCTACTCTTGCACTGATTGTTTGAAAACGTTGCCGCAATGAGTCTTCCTGAAAAGTAAGTGTTTGCGGTTCGTAGCCATACTTGAATGTACGATCCTGTTTCACTCCCAACATGGCATTCCACTCTAAGTTTTTGGCTGTTTTATAAAAGCCAGATAGTTTTATTTCCGTATTGGAAAAATCCTGATACGCTCTTTTCCCTTGCGATGAAACATGCTTAGCGTAAATATTAGCACCGGCTGTGCTACCATCGCCAAACGAAAAACCTGCCTGAAAGTAAGGCGTGCGTAGACTTCCAAAACCTGCTTTGATATAATTGGTATTCGTAAAGCTAATGTTGGAGTCTATTTGCAAAGCCAGCGGTTTCAATGTGCCCGGTTGATAAGCAAATAACAAATTAGGATTGGGAATATTATACTGTAAACGAGGCTTAGATGTATCTGCTACAGGTGGTGTAGCCTGAAAGTAGATCTTAGCAGGGTTCTTTAAACTGGGCTTAAATTCAGAAGTAATATCAACTGATTTAGGCTTCGATGTATCCCGCTGTGCCTGGCTATAGATGGTCGTCAATAGTCCCCCCACGAGAAGTATATAAAATTTGCTATTCAAAATATTGTTCCGCATATTCATTCTATTTGGCTATCTATCGGTATCAACCCGTATAGAACAGTTATATTAATTGAGCTTAATTATCCAGTTTACTATTTTGTCCTTCGGCGGTAGTTGCTTCCCTAAGTTTTCGTTCCGCTTCTGCTTTTAAGTTGGGTTCAATCGTATTTTCTACTACACTCTGGTAAGTTGCTTTTGCATTGAAATAATCATTCTGCTTAAAGTAAATATCTCCCAGCAAAATATACGCCTTCGTAATCCAGAAGTCATACGAACCTGATTTATTGATTACCTCGAAAGCCGATTTCTCGGAATCATTCAGCTTATTAAGCATAAACCAGCTTCTGGCAATTTCATAACGAGCTTCTGCAGCCAATTCACCTTTATTTTGCTGCACTACTGTTTTGAAAGTAGTAATAGCCTGGTCGTGCCTGTTATTTACCTGATAAGCTTTGGCAATAGCCATATTGCCAATCGATTTGTCGTCTGTACTGATGCCTTTTGTTTCCAATAGTTCTTTTGCATTTGCTTCTGCCTCCACCCATTTTTGCAACTGGTATTGGCTGCGCAAAAGACCTCTCATAGCCTCGAGCTTATTTTCCTGCGTACTGGCCTCCTGCTTGAGTTGCTTATAATATCCTTCTGCTTTCACATAGTCTTTCATCTCAAAGAAATAAATACGGGCAGTTCCTACTGTTGCAGCTTCTGCATAGCGATTGGGTGCTTTATTGGCTACAGGTTCATAACCGGCCAACGCATTTTTCCAGTCTTTTTTCTCCGCATAGATTTCTCCACGGAAATAATTAGCATCAATTGCATATACACCATTCGGGAACTTTTGCAGATAATTATTAAAAGAAGTCAGGGCTGCATTTTTATTCCCATTAATCAACTGCGTTTCAGCAGCCATATAAGTAAGCGAGTCTTCTGCGTTAACGCTGATGGGTTTCCCTACCTGGCGCATAAAAGCAGCATAGTCATCCGGCCTTCCTTCATCAATATATATCACTCTTACATTTTCCAAAGCGTCTGCAGCTTCTGTAGCATTAGGATACTGCGAAAGCAAAGTCTTGTATTGCTCCAAAGCTGCATTGTTATTATTAATATTATAATAAGCCGTTCCTAATTTTAAGTAGGCCTGCGGCTTATAAGGTGTATTGCCTGTTTCTTTAATCACATTACTCAGAAAAGGAATGGCTTCATTAAATCGTTCATCGGCCATATAGGTTTGTGCAATTTCCATGTTTGCATCTGCTATCAATGTGGAAGAAGGAAACTTACGATTCATCGTTCCCAGCAATGTGATTTTATCTTTTGGCGAGCGAATGCCTGCAATCATTGCCGTTTGATACGTAGCATAGTCCTCATCTGGCCAGGAAAACTTAATCACATTGTCATACATCGGCTTTGCCTTGTTATAATTTCTCAACATATAGTAGCAATCGGCCACACGTATATAAGCATCTTGTGTAAGATCGCTGGAGTTTAATGCAGGGCTTTTTGCCAAAGGCTCAAAAAAAGTAAGCGCAGCTTCATAATTTTCTTTACGTAAATAGCAATATCCCAGATTGTAGCGGGCATGAATGCCGTTCGCCTCCCCGCTCGTAGGCGAGCCACCACTTACATAAGCATTGTAATGCTTAATTGCCTCATCTAATTTATTATTTCGAAAAGCTATTTCTCCTTTCCAAAAATTAAGCAGCGGCAATACGGTTCCGTTATTAGGATCCGACAAAGCTTTATCCAATAACCCATTAGCCTCGTCTAGTCTTCCATCATTGATTAATTCCGTTGCTCGTCCATACAAAATACGCGGATACAACCGCTTTGCATTGGGGGTAGGATTACTCATGCCATCCAGCAAGGATATGGCTTCCCGGTAATTATTGGTATTGGTGAGGACCGCCACCAGCAAATCTTTACCTTCAGTAGCATACTCTGAGTTAGGATACTGAGTTAAAAAATTACGAAACCCATTCAACGCTTCATCCTGGAAACCGAGCTCGTAGGAAAGCTTGGCATACTGAAAGCGGGAAACTTCCTGTTGTCTTTTATTACTGCTATTGGATGCGCAAAAAAGAAAGGCATTACGTGCATTGGCCTTCTGATTAGTTTTTAAGTAAGCATCTCCCAGCAAATACATAGCGCTCTGACTCAGGGAGTCTTCCTTTCCGCTCAGTTGCTTAAATCCTTCGATTGCTTTTTCCAATTGATTAGCCTGATAATAAGAATAAGACAATTCATACATGTCTTCCCTTCTTACTTTGGCCGATTTTTTTACATATTCTTCCAGGTAAGGTAGTGCTTGTACATATTCTTTTCTTTCAAAGTAAGCATGCCCCACCATTTGCTTCATTTCTAAATCGTAGTATTGGGAGTTACCCCCTTTAAGCCTTGTTTCAGCGTATTTCAGGGCTTCTTCCTTTTTACCCTGTATATAATAAATCTGGGCTATGTAGTAAGGCACTACCGTTGTATAATTCTTTTCGTTTTCTACGAGTTTAAAACTTTGTAGCGCATCGTTATACTGACGATCCCTGAAAGCCAGAAAGCCATAATAATAATTGGCATCCAAATAATTAGGATCGTCTTTATCCGTCCTGATTGCATTCAATAGTGGCTTAGCCTCTGCAAAGCGCTGTAAGGTGAAATAGGCGTACCCTTGATGGAACCGTAGAGTTGATGTTTCTTTTGCAGAAAGATTAGCCAAATTAGCCTGCTCATAACAATATACCGCTTTAATAAAATTCTGTTGGCGGTAATAATATTCCCCCAAATGAAAATTCATCATTTGAACCCGGGCTGTATTTTTTTCCAGATCGATAAAATCTTTTGCCTGATTCTCCGCCAGTGTCTCTCCCTGCATCAAGGCACAACTGATAGCATAGTAGTTAATTTCCTGAACTGTTATAGCTTTATTGGCTACATCTGTTTCACGAATATCCTGCTTCAATTGTTTTAATAAGGGGTAAGCCAGGTTGTATTGTTCCTTTTGGAAATACTCCTTTGCTTCTTTAAATTTTGTTGCGGGGTCAGTATAGAATGCTGTTTGCTGGGAAATAGAGACGGAATGGGCTGCTAGAGCCATTACTAAAATAAATATGTATTTCATGCCTAATATCCTTTAAACCGTTGCAGGTTAAACGATGCGAATATTGAATTTATTTCAGCCGACACCAAGCAACAGTTCCAAACAGGTGTGGAAAAGTGCCCTAAAACCAAAGGTTTAACATTTTGTTCATGTATTCCAGAGCTGCTTAGTTTTGGTCTTATTAACTATTATTGCACTTTAAATTATTCTTAGTACGATGAAAAAACTGTTGAGCACAAAATATGCTGCAAGCTCCTTTAACATTGGCCTTTTATTGATTAGAGTTACGGCGGGCACCGCCATGGCATTTGGCCATGGATATGGTAAACTGATTGGCTTTTCACAAAGAGCTGGAAAATTTGCAGATCCTTTTCATATTGGCTCCGCTACATCACTTTCCTTAACCATTTTTGCTGAATTTTTTTGTGCCTTCTTTGTTGTCTTTGGCCTCTTCACCCGCCTGGCATGCGTGCCACTGGTTATTGCTATGAGCGTAGCTTTCTTTTATGCCAATGGTGCCAAATTGTATGGAGGAGGGGAACTGGCCGGTATTTACCTGGTTGTATTTCTAGGCATTTTACTGGTAGGTCCGGGCAAAATTAGTATTGATGCTACGATAGGAAAATAATTTATACATGTTTACATCAACAACACAATTAAGAGTTCGGTATGCAGAAACCGATCAAATGGGCGTAGTCTATCACGGTAATTATTTCCAATACTTTGAAGTAGCTCGTGCGGAATCTATCCGTCAGTTGGGTTTCACTTACGCTGATATGGAAAAAATGGGAGTTATAATGCCTGTCGTAGAAACAAGCTGTCGTTATTTACGACCTGCCCGCTACGATAATTTACTAACGATAAAAGTGATACTAAAAGAACTGCCGCAATCGCATAAAATTGAGTTTTTTCACGAAGTGTGGAATGAACAAGAGGAATTGCTTGTGACTGCCAGAATTATACTGTATTTTTTGGAGTCGAAAACCATGAGCCGAAGCAGCATGCCGGAGGCTCTTTTGGAAAAACTACAATCTTATTTCAGTTAATTGCGATAAATGGAAAATAGCCGGGAATTGGAAGAGGAGAATAAAAATGATGTGCCGTTTGTTGCTACAGATGAAAACGCAGGTACCTACCCTCCCAAATTTCAGAAAAAAGAAAACAGGGCAAACGTATGGCTAAAGTCAGCGACAAGCCTTGCATTGTACCTCATTTTAGGCTATTATGTTTTTCAAAGCTTTCAACTGCTGCTATTAATTACACTTATTGTAGTCATACATGAAATGGGACATTTCATTGCCATGAAATGTTTTAGATACAAAGACCTTGGCATCTTTTTCATCCCTTTACTAGGTGCCTATGTAAGCGGTACCAAGCGAGATGTATCACAAAAAGAGTCCGCCATCATCTTATTAGCGGGGCCATTGCCGGGTATTATTATTGGGATAGTTTTTTATTTACTTTATAACAACAACCCTTTTGCTTCTATTAATGGGATTTCTTACTATACGGTTGCCATCTTTTTTCTCTTTTTAAACATCATCAACCTACTGCCCATATACCCTTTGGATGGCGGACAATTATTAAATCGTGTTTTCTTAGATGAAGAAACCTGGGTGAGTAAAATTTTTGTATGGCTGTCCATTGCAGCCATGGCATGGTTTGCGATTAGCAAAGGAATTTATCCCTTGCTTATCTTCCCGTTGATGATGGTGATGCGAATGTTTGGTGACACCAAGCTGGATACGGTAGAGGAAGAAATAGAAGCAGCCGGAATCAGCCTTGATACGTCCTATGAAGATTTACCTGATGAAGACTATTGGAAAATCAGGAACATTCTTATCACGCATCATCCTTCTTTTAAAGATGTGCCTCTTACTCCTCCCTTTACTTACCACCCCAAAGAAGAGCGAATCATGAGCACCATTCAAAGTATGTTGCATCGCCATCTTATACATGATGTATCCATTGCAGGAAAAATTTTAATCTTATTAGTTTGCCTCGCTGCAATTTCATCTCCCTGGTTATTAAATATGGATCTCTCCTTTTTTGCCCGTTTTGGGTTCTAGGTTTACACTCTCGTATAATCTGTTCGCCAGTTTTGGATAGCCTGTTTAATAGCTTTATTATCTAATTTTTCAACTAAAGCTCTTTGTACAAGTGACGGAAATTCTTCGTCGGCAGCAAAGCGTAATGCAATAATTTGGCGGAGACGCAACTGCGTAGGAAAGCGATCACCCGTTAAAACAAAATAACGCAAAGCTTCCTCTGCCCGAATAGCTCTGTCTTGTGCACGAAGTGCAAATATGCGAGCATGTAAATGTGTAAGTGTTAAAATAAAGGCTCCCAACAATAGTATTATTGCTTGCAATAAATCATCTTTACCTGCCTTTGCCAAATTCACAACACAAAGAACCAGCAGCAATAACAAAAGAGGAGTAGCCACAAAGTGAAAGAGAGGAGAAAAACGTCTGTGATTAGAATAGTTTTGCTGCGCCATTTTTATTTTAAAGATAAAGCCCGGCTGTCATATTCCAAGAGTTATTCCAAAATTGGGCTTCAACTCTTATACAATTCATTTCAGCTCGTTCAACACTTTGTACATTTTACTCACTAAGGCTGAGGAAGAACCATTGTAATTATTAACCAGAAAAGAAAAAATATACTCTTTCCCATTTTTGGCTTTGTGATAACCGCTAAATCCTTTTACACCGCTTATGGTTCCACTTTTCATTTTCATGCCATTATACTCTGGCAACGAAGTATAGAAATACTTAAACCAGGTTTGTTTTTGCGCATACCTTAGTAGTTCAACCTGCACATGTGTGGTTACCCTATTTAGCGGAGATAGTCCCGATCCATCCACCATATTCAATTCCTTCTCGTCAATACCTTTTTCTTTCCACAAATCTTTTAGTACCTGCACACCTTCTACATATCCGGGCTGTTTGTTTTTTTTACGAGCAATGGTTTTTATCAACGCTTCTCCATATAGGTTAATACTTTTTTTATTGAACCAATAAACAAGTGAATCCAACGAAGGAGATGTATAGGTGGCTAATAGCTTGGAGGCACTTCCTGTAAAAGAAGCGATACTAGCCTTCTCTGTTGAAGCGTTTAGCTGCCCAAAGCCTCTACTCTGTAAAAGCAATCCCAGATTCGTTACTGTAAAAGAATTACCATCGGGTACAGCTCCGGAAATTTTAAATGAAGAAACGCAACAAGGTACCGTTCCTTTTACTTGTAGCTCTTTCGATCCGGGAGTAAAATAGAGATAAGCATTATCACCGCTTCCTTTGGAGCCACTCAGTAAATTGTTCTCAATAGTGGTATTAATAAACGGTATAGTTTTTACCAGTTTCACTGTATCGCCTTCTTTTTTCCCGGGCTCCATATATAAGTCATACTGGTTTTCGTTCCAATTGAGCAAAGCGGGAGCTGCACCATAATAGTTGCCAATGTCCTGCCATATCCAGCCATCAGCTATACCAGCATTTTCAGTGACTGGTATCATCGCTTTGAGCAACCCCTGCTGTCGGTTAATACCCGTCTTGCGTAAAGCATTTACCAGTAGATTTTCAATCGCAGTAGGTTGCGTGCTTGTATAACGCCAGCTACCCAAACTGGGATCGCCCTCTCCTTTTATATAAATATTTCCTACCAGCAAACTGTCTTTGATTTCGCCATCATAATAAAAACTGGTTTGATATTGAAAATCGTGACCCAGTAGTTCCAGCGCTGTGATACTGGTAATAATCTTTTGTGTCGATGCCGGCGCCATCCCAATTCTTGAGTTTTTATCAAAAATAACTTTTCCCGATTGTGCATCTACCACATACAAAGAGCTTAAAGCATATTTCAACTGGCTATCGTTTTCAAATAAGCTATATGCTTTGCTTAGCCCGGCAGGAGCTACCTGCGCAGATACTGACAAAGCCCAACAAAAACTACATATCCCAAAAAGTAATTTCATTTTCATACATTTTATTGCTTCTCGCCGACTATTATTTCCTAGCCAATTATTCAATAGTCTAAAATGAATTAATTTCATTTAGCTAAACTATGAAAATACTAAACCCTGATTATAGTATACGTTAAAAGAAAAACAGTTGACAACAATAAATGCTTCTATCATCACCATTGGTGATGAATTATTGATAGGCCAAACTATAGACACAAATAGCGCTTTTATAGCACAAGAGCTAAACAAAATGGGTATATGGATTCGCCGACGAATTGCCGTGGGTGATGTGTGGGATGATATCTGGCAGGCGCTGGAAGAAGAACAACAATATTCGCAAATCATCATTCTTACCGGCGGCCTGGGTCCTACAGCCGATGATATAACAAAGCCCCTACTCGCCAAGTACTTCAATGGAAAGCTGGTAGTCAATCCCAAAGTACTGGCACATGTGAAATATCTTTTTGAGAAAATATACCAACGACCCGGACCCATACTAGAGCGCAATCTAAAACAAGCTGAAGTACCCGATACAGCTACTGTTTTACATAACAAAAGAGGCACAGCGCCGGGAATGTGGTTTGAACGAAATAATCAATATGGTAAAACCATTTTTGTATCCCTACCTGGCGTGCCGCATGAAATGAAGGGGTTGATACAAGAGGAAGTCGTTCCCAGGTTACTAGAGGCTTTTTCTTTCCCGGCTATTGTTCACCACACGGCTTTTACGGCCGGGCAGGGAGAATCGTCCATTGCTGAGTTATTGCTACCACTCGAAGCTAAATTACCGCAGCATATTAAGCTAGCCTACCTTCCCAGTTATGGCATGGTAAAGCTGCGGCTTACAGCAAAGGGGCAGGACACTAGTAGTGTTGAACAGGAAATGCTTCCTTATTTCAACGAAATGCAGCAATTAGTAAAAGAACATTTGGTAAGTGATAAAGATGAAAGCCTGGAAGTAGTCATCGGCAATATTTTAAAAGTAAAAAACAAAACTGTTGCCACAGCCGAGAGCTGCACCGGAGGCTACATTGCTCATCTCATTACCAGCATTCCCGGTTCATCGGCCTATTATAAAGGCAGTATTGTTTCTTATGCTAATGAGGCTAAGGAAAACCTATTACATGTAAAACAGGCTACCTTGCATACAGCAGGCGCCGTAAGTGAAGAGACTGTTAGAGAAATGGTAGCGGGTACACTTGCTGCACTGAATACAGATTTCGCTATCGCTACTTCCGGCATTATGGGGCCAGATGGCGGCAGTGAAGAAAAACCGGTGGGAACGGTATGGATAGCCGTAGGAAATCATTCCAGAATTGAAACTAAAAAGCTCAACTTACGATTTGACCGCCAACGTAATATCATTGCCACAGCTACTTCCGCACTCAATTTTTTCCGCCTCTTTCTTTTAACTAACAACTGATCGGGAAATTATCCCTAATTCGTTACCTTTGGCCGGTTAAAAAAAACTGCTTGTCATTGCTGCAATTATTTATTATTGCAGAGAAATGCGGTGTTGTAGAATCAATATAACAACAGGCGCAGGATAAGTATTAATTTAGTCGTTGACAAAAAAAATATATGGCAATTGTTGATTTGATAATGCCCAAGCTTGGTGAAAGTATAACTGAAGCAACCATTTTAAAATGGCACAAACAAGCTGGCGACACGGTGAAGATGGATGAAACGATTTTGGACATTGCAACAGATAAAGTAGATAGTGAGGTACCCAGCACTGCCGAAGGCATCATTGAATCAGTTTTATTTAAAGTAAATGATGTAGTGCCTATCGGAGCCGTAATTGCAAAAATCAAAACCGGTGCTGCCGAAAACGTAGTAGCTACCGCTGTTACGCCTCCCGCTACTAATGTCACAGAACCTGCACCTGTAGAACAGCCTGTTGCGGCCATCACTACACCTGTTACCACTGCTACAACTATTGCAGCCCCTTCCACAGCAGGGATCAATCGCTTTTATTCCCCCTTGGTATTAAGTATAGCCGCCAGTGAAGGCGTACAATTATCCGAATTGGAAAATATTCTCGGCACAGGCAATGAAGGAAGGGTAACTAAAAAAGATATTCTACAGTATGTGAGCGATCGGAAACAAGGGAAGACAATAGCATACAGCCAACCTGTTGTACAAGATATTCCTGTTGCCGTAAGTGCTACCACAACCTCTGTTGCTACAGTAGAAAAACAGCAGCCTGTTACGTATAGTGGTAATGTGGAGATCATGGAAATGGATCGCATGCGTAAGCTTATTGCAGACCACATGGTACGCAGCAAGCATACCAGCCCACATGTAACCAGTTTTACAGAAGCAGACGTAAGCAATCTGGTAATGTGGCGGGAGAAAGTAAAAAAGGATTTCGAAAAAAGAGAAGGCACTAAGATTACATTTACGCCGCTCTTTATTGAAGCTATTGTAAAGTGTATCAAAAAGTTTCCGCTAATTAATAGCTCTCTGGACGGGGATAAGATTATCATTAAAAAAGATATTCATATCGGGATGGCTACAGCTTTGCCTACAGGCAATCTGATTGTACCGGTTATCAAAAATGCTGATCAACTGAACCTTGTTGGCCTCTCCAAGCAGGTAAATGGCCTTGCTGAAAATGCACGAAACGGCAAGTTAAAAGCAGATGATACACAGGGAGGAACTTTTACCCTTACTAATGTTGGAACTTTTGGTAGCCTGATGGGTACACCCATTATCAACCAGCCCCAGGTAGCTATATTAGCCGTAGGCGCTATTAAGAAAAGACCTGTAGTAGTAGAAACTCCGCAAGGCGATAGTATTGCCATACGACATATGATGTACCTTAGCATGAGTTATGACCACCGCATAGTAGATGGCAGCCTTGGTGCTACTTTCTTAACTGCTGTAGCCAAAGAACTGGAAAATTTTGATGCGGAAAGAGATTTTTAAACTTTAGATGAATTGAGAAAGAAGGTTAGCCTAACGGCTATGTGTATTTGTCTAGCTATAGCTGGGATATCTCAAAAATCACATTTTGGCTCCTGGAATGTTATTAATACCCGTCTTACACTGGCGCCAAAGTTTGAAATTTTTAATGAGCTCCAATTACGATCCCAATCGTTTTACAATGACCACTTTTATCATGAAGTAAAAGGGGGAGTATCCTATTTTCTTAATAAGAACTTTTCTTTTCTAGTTGGCCTAGGCGATTATAGAACATACGCCGATCCTGGCAGTTTTACCAAACCCCTTGCTTCCAAGGAATTTCGCCTTTGGCAGCAGTTTACCATGAATCATTATTTAGACCGTTTAAAATTTGAACATCGCTACCGTGTGGAGCAACGTTTTTTTAATACCGGTTATCGCAATCGCTTCCGTTATAGATTGAATATTGCCGTACCGATTAATTCAACAAAAATCGAAGCAAAAACGTTTTATATCGCTGCTTTTGAAGAAGTGTTTTTGACTAATAAGCAGCCTTATTTTGAACGCAACAGGGTATTTGCCGGCTTTGGGTATCAGTTTTCCTCTTATGTAGGTATACAGCCCGGATATGTGTACCAATACGATTACCGAAATGGTGTAGGTGCGGGTAAGCATTTTTTTCAACTTACCCTTAATCTTGACATTGATGGTAAGAAAAACCCCAATGAGCGTATCCCAGGGAACCTGGATTAGCACCACACCAGTGCTAATCAACCCTTAAAAGGGTCTTGTCCAATTGCCTGTTTTCAAATAACTTCGCAGCACCTTTATGGTAACTAATTTCAATTAAAATAATCAATCAGCCCATGGCATACGATGTAGTTGTTTTAGGCA
>CAZPPM010000049.1:0-21310 GCA_964588445.1 uncultured Citrobacter sp. | reverse complement strand
AAGTGGGGTCAACTTACACTGGTAGCAGGGGGGCTGTTTGAGTGGATTTTCCACTTTGATCATTTACTGATAAAAAAAGCAAGCGAAATGCTTTCACTATAGAAGCAATAAATAAATTATGAAACAGATACACCCACTTGCTTTGCTCTTCCTGTTTTTTTGCTCTTCTTGTGGAGGACCAAACAAGCCAGACCTTTCAAAAGAGAGTAGCAAGTCTGAAACCAACGGCAAATCCACTTCCAGCTGGAGGGACACAAAATATGAGTACACTGACTCTACCGGTGCAAGCCTAATAATAGAAAATGGTTTTCCTAGAGGAAACAAATACGCTGACCTCAATGGGAACGAATACGCCAGAGTTATATTTTGGACCCGGATAACGAATGAAACAGATAGTACCCTGGAATTTAATATTGACTTTCCTGTAGAAGTATTTGAGCCTCCGTGGTTACCCGGTAAATACTATCAATTATTGATTCCACCCGATACAATGACAATTGATAAAGAAGCATTGTATGACTATGGTATGAATGGTTTAAAATCTTTCATAGATAATAGCCTTCATAAGCCGTCATCTTTAAAAAGAACAATTAATCCAAAAGAATCGAGTGCTTTTTATGTTGTAATACTTTGCAAAATCAATGAAGCCGCATCCGGCACCTTGCGTACAGGATTTAGTCTAAAAGGGCAAGATTTTTTTTATAGCGTTTCACTCATCAAAGGTCCATCATCAATGTCATTAATAGGTGAAAAAGAAATTCATTGTGGAAGTATTAATTTAAACAATTTAGTGCTACGGAAATAAATATATAGCTACTGCAGAAACTAAAGTAAACTGCTTTTTAATCATTAGTTCTAATACATTAAACGGTTTTCTCATTTTTTTAATCAAACATTATTTCTATACTATGAACAATAAAATATCCCTCTCTTGCTTGATTTTATTTATTGCTCCTTTATTCTTTAGTTGCGGAGGACGTGCAAAAGAGGAAAATAAAAACAATGTACCGGCAAGCAACTTGCCCTTACATAATGGGAACGAAAAATATGTGTTAATAGATACGGTGGAGAGCGTTGTAGACTGGAAAGGGTCTAACACATTTGGTACTCATACAGGGTATATCTATATATCAAAAGGTGAATTGGTAGTTGAAAACGATCAATTGATAGGTGGTACAGTTGAAGTTGACATGAATACAATTGAAGATGAAAACCATAAAAGTGATAATGGACTTATTGAACACTTAAAAGATGCTGATTTTTTTGATGTTAAAAAATTTCCTTTTTCTACCATTGTCCTTACCAAGGTGGTATCAATAAATGTTGATGATAAAGAAATTACAGGAAATCTAACTATAAAAGGGCTCACACACCCGGTTACTTTTCCGGCCAAAACGGAAGTCAAGGACGGAATTGTGAAAGCGAATGGAAAGCTGGTCATTGATCGCACAAAATGGGATGTCCGTTATGGATCAGGAAAGTTTTTCTATAATATAGCTGATAAAACTATTTCGGATTCCATTGCATTTAATATAAAGATCGTAGCAAAGCAAACTAAAAATAGTTTGCAGTAAGCTTCTTTGCTTAAAGCTGAAATTCTTAAAGAAATTGAGATTGGAGCGATTTATATCTACATCGCCTCGCCATCTTGTTCTGCATCATTTTACCAATTTAGCTGCTATGCGGAATTTTGCTTGGACAGCCTTGTAAACTTGCTCGCTTAAGCGTACCCAAAAGGGAGTTGGGAATGTTGCTAGTTCGAATCTAGTGGTACCGACTAAATTGAACGAAGTGATAGCAATAAGGCTTTTTTAAGAATAGAACAAGGGGATGCTTATGGATTTTCTCGCTATTCTTTCTTATACGTGGATAGTACTTTCTTAAGAAAAATCATGAAATGTAAAAAAACAACCAGCACTAAAACAATTATCCCTATTAATAACCAAGATAAATAATCATCCTTTGCAATGGGGTGCTGTTCTTTATCAAAATTTAAATAGACAAGCTTGTCTATAAAACTTCTTTTGTTTTTATAAGGTTTTTTATATGAACCTGACGATGAACCACCCGCTGTTGGGGCGGTGGTATTTTCGTTCTTATCTTTAATGTAAGCCAAAATGCTATTAATTTGGTTAGCAGACAAATCCTGATGATCGGGCATCACCGTTTTATTATATTCAGTAAACAGGGCTACTGCATCAGGGTCACCTTTTTTTATCATTGTTTGCGAAGAATGAACAAAATCAATTATCCAACTTGTTTCTCTTCGGTCTTGCACACCCCTGAGCGCAGGGCCTATAAGCCTGTTATCAATTGCATGACAGGAAGCACAACGGCTTATAAAAATCTGACGCCCCATTTCTATTTCCTGCTGCGCCTGTACATCTGCTCTGAACAGTGAGAAAAACACGACTAGTTTTATAATTCTATACCTCATGGCTATTCTATTTTTGTATCAGCTTCTTAATATCTTTTATTAATTGTTTTACTTCAGAAGATTCTGTTCCATCATAATAACCGCGTATATAGTTATCCTGATCCAGCAGCACGAGACGATCGCTATGTATAAAGTCCATTGGTCCGCCATCGCCATCGGTGGCCATTAAGAGGAGTTCCTTTCTGGCATATCGATAAAGATCTTTTTTTTTACCTGTTAATAAATTCCACTGCTTAGTATGAACATTTCTCTGTTCGGCATATTTTTTTAGTACATCCGGCGTATCTTTTAAAGGGTCAACAGTAAATGATACTAATCTTACCAAATCTTCACCGGCAAATGCAGTCTGAACATCTCCCATACCTTTTATCATTTTAGGGCATATAGTAGGGCATGTCGTAAAAAAGAAGCAAGCCACCCAAACCTTATCCTTCACAAAATCACCCGTCAACAAATTTCCATCTTGATTTATAAAGCTAAAAGGAGCTACTATTCTTGCTTCGCTTTTCGCGATTTTTAAATAATCATCTTTATAATGAGGCAAAGTAGCAGCATTTGATTCAATGTATGTAACTACGACAAAGGCTACGATGGGTAAAGTGATTACCGCAATTACAAAAATGGCATATCTGATTACTTTACTTTTCATGGTTATTTAAATTAGAAGGGTTCTCCATATCGTATCTGTTTTCAACAGGTTTGCTATACTTGAAAACATTTTTGAAGGATGGATAATAAGTACTTATTACAAGTAGTACGGAAAGAATAACCCAAGGCTTCATGTTTAAAAGCAACGGAACAGGTTTCTCGTCATGTAATTCTTCAGATTGAGTAAGATGAATAGTCGGTTCCTCTTTTCTTTTTGCAAATGCCATTCTGAAAAAGCATATAAAGTAAAGTAGTGCTGCGACGCCCATGATGATTCCACCAATCATTGTCGTAGTAGTAGAGGGGACCCAATTGCTATTGTATAGTACGCTATCCGGATTGGTATACGTAAGCCCAAGATTGGTACGCCGTGGCTCGCCCATTAATCCTCCCGCCATAAGGCCGTGAGCTAGAAGCGCAACGCCAATTGTCCACATATAAGGAATAGTCGTAATCGTGCTTAACCCTTTGATGGGTTTTCCGGAAACTTTGGTAAACATGTAAATAGTAAGGCCAAGGATAAATAATATAGAAGGGCCTGCTACTGTGAGATGAAAATGCCCAGGAACCCATCCTGTATTATGTACTAACTGATTTAAAGTATAAGACCCGTTCACAATACCTGATAAGCCACCAAAAATGAATAAGATAAGACCACAAATAAAATAACCAAACAAGTAATTGTCTTTATCAAACCAGGGTAGTTTGGCCATCCATTGAAATACACCTTTGGCACCTCTTTTTTTGCCGGCATATTCCAGCGATGCACCCACGTTAAAGGCCGTCATGAAACTAGGCAAAGACACACCAAATGTTAATATACTAACCCATAATTTAATAGCAGGTGAAATGCCACCTTCGCTAAACTGGTGGTGTACACCTACAGGGGTCGATAGAATTAAGAAAAGTAAAAAAGATAAGCGGGCTGCATTGCCAGAATATAATTTTCCTCCAGCAATTTTAGGCAGCATCGTATAAAAACCAACATAGGCTGGCAGTATCCAAAAATAAACCAGCGGATGCCCAAACATCCAGAAAAGTGTTCTTGTTTCCGGAACGTTGACGCTAGTAGTGATGCCCATAGCCCAAGGAGTAAGCAGTGCTAATAACTCATATATTACAGGAATACTCGCCATAAACCACATCGTAAAATTTACAAATGTGCCAAGTATAGCAATAGGCATTTTTGTTGTTGGGTTTTCGCGTTTCCATTCAAACCATACTTTTATCCAACCAGCAAATGCAATCCAACTACCAATGATCAACAATGCGGTACCAATGTAGAATAAAGGCGCTGCTTGTAGCGGTGCGTAAAAGGTGTAGAGTACGGATGCTTTTCCCAGAATCATTACAATAAGTGCAATTGCAGAACCTGTTACCATTAATGCCATTGATGTGATGTAAGTCCATTTTGGCGGTTCTTTTTTGAGATAGTGCACTATTGTATAGTGTCCAAATACAACTGCAAAAAAAGTGGTTAAGACAATTGCATTAATAACACCATGCATGGTTAGCCCCTGATAATAGTTAATACCTGCTGTGGCATGCTGCTGCAGCACACCAGAACGGTAGAGGGTTTGCATAACTCCATTATATACTCCAAGTATAAAAAGCGTCATCGGCATGGTGAGACCAACTAGCATAACACTTTTTAAAGATGTACTTATTTTCATTTTAATGCCATTCTCTTATTTAACAATAATGCTTCCTGCCATATTTTGATGTCCGGTTCCGCAAAATTCATTACACACAAAACGGTACACGCCAGCTTCATTGAAGCGTGCCGTAATTTTATTAATGCTTCCGGGAACAGCCATCATGTTGACTCCTTTTTCATTGATATGAAATCCATGCACCACATCTTTTGAAGTAAGATAAAAGTCAACGGTTGACCCTACCGTAATTTCAATCTGCTCTGGATCGAAAGACCACATGCGGGCAACAATGTAAACTTCATATAATCCTTTATCTATTTCTTTCACTTCCGATTTTTCAAACGTCTTGTCAAATGGAATACAGGTGGGCATATCGATCTTTCTACTATATGCATTATATAGCACGGCAAAGAAGAATACTGATAGTAAACCGCCGCTAAATAGTATTGCACGTAATTCATATTTATCCATACTCTTTTATTTTTATGTCCTATCAATCTGAATATAATACACGCTAAACCAAACAAGTCCTGTCAGCAGAAGAAGTAGTGTCATAAACACAATAGTTCCATAAGGTTTGAACTTCACCTTTTTTTTATCATCCATGCCGTTGTAATTTTTTGCAAAGCTATTACGACATGCTGTAGCGGTATGGTATTTAACACAAGAATTGTGGTAATATTTATATAGTTTCTTAAGCCAGTAAAGTGTAGGAAATTTATCAGCAAGCATTGACGAAAGAAGAGAAATAAATAATGCAGCATGATATTAATTACTGTACATCTGTTGGTTTTGCGATGTTATTTATTCTTGCAGATTGATTTTAATTCGTAATAAAAAACCACTAGAAAGAGAATATATAAAAAGTACCGTAATTACGGTAAATAGTGCAACTGAGGGTAGTACTATTTAAAGAACTTTGTGCAAGTATTGTAGAAATGATGAAGTGATAAAGAGAAGCAACGATGGGTGAAGATTATCCTGTTTTTGATATTTGCAGTCTTACAACAAATAAATTATCAGATGATTTATTCAATGTAGACAGATTTCATGGGTACGTTAAAAATAATCCCCATGTACAAAAAGTGCATAGGCACTCTTTTTATCATCTTGTTCTGTTTACTTCTGGCAAGGGAAAACATGTTTTAGATTTTGAAACCTATCCTATCAAAGAAGGTGTTATCTATTTTATGCGGCCCAATCAGGCTCATCAATGGATGTTTGAAAAAGAAGTGGATGGATACGTAATCAACTTTTCCAATACATTTTTCGATCGATTTGCGATGAGCTCATTCATACTGGACAACTTTCCTTTCTTTAGTTTATTATCAGAGAATCAGGTTTTGGAGTTGGAGGATAATACCTTGCAAGAGGTAAAGCAATTGTTTGAAAATATACTAACAGAGGTTCACAAAAGAGGTGACCAGGCGCAAACTCCAATAATGATTATTGCTTACCTGCTCCAACTCTTTGTAGTTTCTGCGCGGAGTATAAAAAATCAGTCACCCGGCTATAGTGCAAATAACTATAATGCGGTTTTATTGAAAAAATTTCTGGAATTGATTGAAGAAAATTTCAGATCGATCCGTCTGCCTAAAGATTACGCATCCATGTTGTATATCACCTCCAATCATCTAAATTTCATTTGCCAAGAACAGGTAAAAACATCAGCCGGTGAATTGATCAGAAGAAGGATTTTGCTGGAGGCGCAAAGATTACTGGTGAATTTTGAGCTTTCTGTTTCCTCTATTGCACTTGATCTTAATTTTTTCGATACTTCTTATTTCGTAAAGTTTTTTAAAAAATATACGGGAATAACCCCAGAGAATTTCAGAAAACAGTATTATCATAAACCCAATTATAAATAATCTATCATGAGTTTACAATTAGGCGACATCGCCCCAAACTTCCAAGCAGAAACTACTCTCGGAAAAGTTGATTTCCATAAATACCTAGGCGAGAGCTGGGGATTATTGCTTTCGCATCCGGCAGATTATACACCGGTATGCACAACAGAAATCGGACGCACGTCAAAATTGCAAGAAGAATTTAAAAAACGAAATGTAAAAACATTAGTGGTAAGTGTAGATGGAGTAGAGGATCATCATGGATGGACAAAGGATATTAATGAAATAAACGGCACATCGGTCGATTTTCCTTTGATTGCAGATAAAGATAAGCTTGTGTCAAATCTTTATGACATGATTCATCCTAATGCATCTGCCACCTTAACGGTACGATCTGTTTTTGTTATAGACCCAAATAAAAAAATCAGACTTACACTTACCTATCCGGCTTCTACTGGTAGAAACTTCAACGAAATTCTAAGGGTGATTGATTCACTACAGTTAGTAGATGAATATAAAGTAGCTACTCCTGCAGACTGGAACCCGGGTGAGGATGTTATAGTATCCAACGCTATAAAAATAGCGGATGCAGTAAACCAGTTTCCTAAGGGAGTCAAGGAGGTGAAAACATATTTGCGATATACTCCTGATCCCAAAAACTAGTCATTAAAAATAGCTATTGTGTTTTTGAGAAAGCTGAGTTGCGGATATGCCGAAACACGAAAGCTTATTTTTCAATTTGCCTTATACATTTCATTTCAAAAAATGAACTGTATAAGTTTTTTTTTATAGCTTTAATAGCCTGCGGTAAAACGAACCTGATGATGTTTCGGATTTTCTACTTCATCGGTAATCACGACGGCTACATCTTCAACAGAAAGTACGTTTTTTCCTGCTTCATCAACAATAGGATAATCTGTACCTAAACGATATTTTCCGGTTCTTCCTATTGTAATACTTGGATTCATTTGCAATGCAGGACTAAAATAAGCCCAGTCCAATTCTTTTTCTTCTTTGATTACTTCAAAATAAGCTCTTGTCGCTTTTGACTTGGGAATAAAGGGTAAATCCTGTGGCAACGTATCCAGAATTTGCGTTCCGTTTTCGTTTAGTAAACTTCCACCACCACCTATGATAATGAATCGGTTGACGCCGGCTTGTTTTACTGCTTCCTGTATAGCTTTTGAGCCCTTCATAAAGTCTTCAAGCAAATTAGGATTGGTTGCTGCAGGGCTAAACGCACTGATAACAATATTTTGTCCTTTTAAAGCTTCGGCCAATGTATCTACATTTGTTACGTCAATGGCTAAATAGCGAAGATTGCTTTTGTCTGCTGTTTTTTCCTTTCTGGAAACCCCTACTACTTCATGGCCTCTACTCACTAATTCATTTATAATGTTGCTACCCACAAATCCAGTGGCACCAATAACGGCTATTTTCATTTTATAATTTTAATCGTTTGTTATTTAATTACAGGTTCCATCAGGCTTGCAAACTTCACCTTCCATTATTTCTAATGTTGAGGCCGGGTTTTCCTTTCGCCATTCGGTAAATGATTTTTGTAAAACATCAAGAAATGCTTTCGGACTTTGTGCTCCCGAAACGGCATACTTTCTATTAAATACAAAAAAAGGTACTCCATTCACGCCAATTTGTTGTGCTTCTTCAATATTAGCTTTCACTGCTGTGAGGTAGATTTCGTTTTCTATTGCATTTTTCAATGTTTCAGCATCCAGCCCGATTGTTTTGCCTAGTTCTACTAAAGTAGGTATGTCATCAATATTTTTTCCATCAGTAAAATAAGCTTTAAACATCAGCTCTTCCGCCTCGTTACCTTTGCCATTACCCTTAGCGAAATGTTGGAATTGATGAGCTTTTAACGTATTAGCGGGTATGGCTTTGTCAAAATGATAGTCCAATCCTACCTGTTTAGCCATAGAGGTCGCATAGCCGTTTAATTGTTTGGCTTCTTCTAGGCTAATTCTTTTTTTCTCCACTAAGACATCATGAATGCTTCTTCCTATCTGCGTTTGTAAGTCAGGCATTATCTGGAAACTTTTCCATTCAACTTCTATATTCTGTTTATCAGCAAATTCATTTAAGGCTGATTCAAACTTTGATTTCCCGATGTAACAAAAGGGACATATCACATCACTCCAGATTTCTATTTTCATTTTGTTTCTTTTTGTAGTAAAATATCGGCATTCTTCTTATAGTCAAACCATTCGGGTATTACTGCTGTTATTGTAGTTGTGTAAAAATCAACTATAATAATAGAAAATAGTATTTAGTAAGAAATGGTTTTTACTAAAGCAAAAGTACAAAACAACCACTTACTTTTATATAGCACTATACCAAAGTATAGTCACGTTATTGAACGTTTTATTACCAAAATCATGAAGTTGAAGTGAAAAGATATTAGTCTCATTAAAAAATTTCTGTAATCATATATGTTGACACTGAATGATACCTTAAATGTTTTAACAGGCAAGTGGAAATTGCGTATTTGTTAAAGAACTACCGTTGAATAGATATTGCTATTGTAAGGTAGAGTATCTTTTTAATACCGAATGGTCGGGACAAGCCATCTACTTATCACTGCGTCTCATTTTTTTTCAATAAGAAAATAGGGAATGTACTTAGGATAACGAGTTCGAGTAAGTGAGACTACGACAGGTGATGAAAAGTTGGCAACCGGCCTCTACCCAAATACTAATAAGTCAGTGGCTATGCTATCGTTTTAATAAAGCGTTGCACTCCATGCCAAACGTGATCAAAGAGAGTTAATTTAAACAACAAAGTAGTTACTGCTAGCTTAAGGGCATACCCATTGATGGTTTTATCATTTTATAATCTTCTCTATTTTAGCTTTACATCTAAGTAAACAGAATGACGACCATACGTTTCATAAAAAGGTTTCAATACTACGTCGTCAATAGTGAACTCTAACTTTTTAGGGTCACCTTTGATCGACTTACTTATGTCTTGAGCATCCAGCGTTACCTTGCGCCATTCTTTTCTTGCTTCAGGTTCTTGTGCGGCCAGTAATAGGGGTCCATAAAATAAGCTCGCGATGTTCTGCTGATCCATAACCGGATCCAAGTAAAACTGGAATGGCATTTTTAGCTCTATAACATCCCCATTTTTCCAGGTGCGGCTTATTTTCAAATAACTGCCTGGCTTTGCCTGGAGCCTTTGTGTTACACCATTTATCTTCACAAAAAAACCTTTCGTAGCCCAGCCCGGCACCCGTACATTGATATTAAATTTTCCGTTACCCTTGATGGTGATACGGGTATTGTCATCATTAGGAAAATTGGTTGCTTGTTCTACTATGATGTTGCGTTCGGTCCATTCCAGAGTGGAGGGTACATATAAATTTATATACAATTCCTGGCTATCCTTGCTCTTGAAGTAAATTGAGCTTTGCAGTTTAGTACTGCTCTCTATAGCTGTGCCATTGCAACAGGTAAAACCTGTCATGTTAGGATTGCCAAATTGTTTCATAGATCCAGGTCGTAGGGGTACATGATAGGTATTGGCAGGACTGTTTTCTGCTACAGAAGCCAGGATGTGGTTATATAATGCACGTTCATAATAATCCATTAACTCAGCCCGCTGATCAAAGAGGAATAGATTGCTTGTCAACTTTAGCATATTATAAGTAGCACAGGTTTCGTTCTGTCCTCCGGCAGCAAAACCATTTTCATATAATGTACCCGGCTGGCTGATGAAGCATTCTGCATTATTAGGGTTACGAGCTCCTGCAACTCCGCCAATGCTATACATATAATCATTCACCATTTTGGACCAAAAGTTATCAGCTATTTTATAATACTCCGGGTTAGTAGTGGCGCGGTAGGTTTCAACACTTCCTACTATTTGTGGTATATGTTGATTGGCATGTAATCCACGGAAGATGTCTACGTTCTTAGCAAGACCATGTGAATGATTGATGTCGCCAAAGAATACCCTGATATTATCAAACAATTGTGCTGTTTTTAAATGGTTCTCTTTACCCGTAAGCCGATACATGCGGGCCATTGCCTCATTCATGCCTCCAAACTCACCGGCGATATAAGTGTTCCACATTTTTATAAGTGTATCCGTTGGTACCTGGCTCAGGCGGGCATATACCCAATCGCCCATGCCCGCAGCGATAGCAAGCGCTTTTTTATTGCCACTTACTTCATACACATCCATTAAACCGGCTAAAATTTTATGTAGCGTATAATACGGTGCCCAAATCTGGTTTTTCTGTCCGCCATATTTAGCCCCTTTTTCCAGCATGATAAACTGATCAGGTGGATAAGCACTGATAAATCCTTTTCCCCAATTGGAGTAATCAGTACGGATGCCTTCATCACTTAGGTCCGAATCATAAGCTGCTTTTCCCTGACCTACTGGTACTGCGGCAGGGTCTGATACCTGTGTGCCGCTCAGTTCTTTTGCTTTACCGGATAGCTGGGATAGGTCGTAGAGCGTATTGACCATATACTCCATTTTTTGGGAAAAATTGGCTTGAAGTGTTTTGTCGAACCCTGTACTGGCATAAGCCTGTGCAATGGCTGTAAGATAATGACCGGTAGCATGACCTCTTAGCTTTGTGTCCTTACTATCCCATACACCCAATGGTTTTGAACCTTCTGGTTGTGGCTGGCCAAAAGCATGGCGAAACATATAGAGGAAAGAGTTGGGTTCTGTTTTAGCTAGTGTATTGATAAACTTATCACGGTTCTTGATAAATTGGTTGCTGCGGCCATATGTATCAGTTGTCAATGTCACTTTGCTTAAATCAAAGCTCGTCAGCTTCATTGCCGGGGATGGTGATTTCTTAGATGCGTTTACTGTAATAAATGCCTTTGGTTGAAAATTAGTTCCTGCCACACGACCTGTAATGGTATAACGTCCGGGAGTAAGTACTTCGTTATTATCCGTTGCCGCCGGCCATATCACCCGCACTTTCGGGCCTTTGCCTTTCATTTCATTTTTATAAGTGCCCTGTACATAGCTGGGTAGCTTGGGTAAATTTCCTACTTCCGTTTCAACCTTCACATCGGCTACCTTTAGTAAATAAGTTGTATAAAGTTGAGCTTCGGTAGGAGAAAAACGCGGAAGCTCATCCTCCATGCGCCTACCCGAAGTGTTTACTGAACCTTCATTAATACCTCTTCCTCTCGCATTGTTGTAGATGCCTGCCACCTGTCTATTAGTAAGTGCAATACGGTAAATACGGAAATCATGCAGTAGTGCATTCAGGTTAGGATCTCCTGTTACTAATGATTTTCCAATATAGAGTTGTTTTTTATCTCCTGCTGGTTGACCAAATATAGCTGTTAATTCCGGCAGCACATCTTTAGCTTCGCCCATAGGCTTACTATCTACATAAGTAATAATAGATTTTGAGGCAACATCTAGTACTATAGCGAGATGAACCCATTTGTTTATTTCTATCGTAGGAGAAACGGTTCCTTTTGTAGTAGCATTTTCTGTTGTTATTAGTGTGTGGTATCCTTCTTGAGTTGTGGTTCCGGCAGGAGCTGCAAAAAAATGTTGACCGGCATCTTTCCCGAAGTCGAAAAAACGTTGACCAGGTTGTTTGGAGCGTAAGTATATCCATCCGGATATACTAAGTGATTCCATATCTCTTAACGCTTCGCTAGGAAGTGTTATAAAATCATTGCTTTCACCAGAGAGGGATAAAACTTTTCCAAATCGGGTATCATTGACAAATTTGGCTTCAGCACTTTGAGGGTTGGCATGTAAATTATTTCGGGACCAGTCTTTGAGATCACCGTTAAATAGGTAGCGTGCCATCAAGCCTGTTTCTCCAATCCCATCTAAGATTTGATCTCCGCTTTGCGCATGAGTGCTATTAATGCTTTGTACTAATACAGTAACAAAAAGAAAGATATTCGATAATGTTTTGTTCATTTTCATGTTTATATCAATTTCGAGAAAGGCTTCTTAAGCTATTCAGCTTATAAGAAGTATTGTTCCTGACTACAGGAATACAAAGAAGATAAATTTAAAGGATGTAAACTATGAATAATGCTGAGGTTTTTGTAAGTCTATTTTAGCTAATACTTATATGATATTAACAACAACACAAGTTGGAAGAGGTTTTAGCTCTCATACGCTAGTTTAGCTATCCATCACCGCTATACAGAAACAGAAGCATTCCTCTTTTTAAACAGTTGGAATCTCAAAATTCCAACTGTCTCGGTGAAAAACAAGCCTAAAGTATTTAAACCTTTGCGATAATGTTACATTAGAACGAGGGTAGGATTATTTACCATGACACCAACTATAAATCCGGCTATATGCGATGAAATGTCTATTTAGACTACATCGTGACTTAGTATGTAATACAGGTTTTCGGGTAGGTGATTCCATATTTGAAATAAACCTGCAGAATTGTTTTTAAATATCCCTCTTTTACAGGATTGTAAAGAAAAAGTTTAAAATGAATTTTTACATCCTGCATTTAGCATTACCCTAATTTTTTTTAATGCTTTTTATTATACGAAGCAATGATGTATGCCATTTATAAATAATGTTTAGATAACCGAAATGAGAAGGAAAACGATAATTTATAAGATTGGAATGTTGGGGCTAACAATATCTTGGAAAACGACCAATAATAGTATGCAGTTAGTGTGCAACAAAGCGAAGCACACTACTTATTACGCCAAACCTTCTAGGAGTTTTTACTAATGGTCGTTTTTGGTGCTGCTGCAAAAGATTATGGAGGCGCAGAAAATGGAGTTGAAATAGAATTAAAGGAGTTTGAAATTCATAGGATCAATATGCATTCTAATCTGGTGATAGAAGATGAATTCACTGCTAATGAATTTTTCAACTATAGATATGTATTAAGCTACGCTGAATGGTTTTTAAATGTGTATAAAATGAAAAATGTATTTATTCTGGTTTGTTTTGTTATTGTAAACTTTCCACTTATCGCTCAACAAAAAAACAAACAAAAGCAACCATCTCAATCAGAAATCAACAAGATGATGGAAGATGCTATGAAAGCAGAAGGAATGAGTAAAGAGGAACAGGCTGAAATGAAAAAAATGATGGAAGAAATTATGCCGGTACTCGTGCAACAAAATGCTACGACGGCTGACTATCCTACGTTTGCGAGTAATAATGAATTAGTACCTGCAAGAGATGCAATAAGAATAAATGCCATTTCTAAAAAGGCAATATCAAATTCAGACATCAATAGCTATGTAGCGAATCTTTTTAATAAAATAATGACGAAGGGAAAGCCAACTGAAGTTACGTTAGTAAAACAAGTATTGGCAAAAACAACCAAAGCAAATGATATTAGTGCGGCTGCAGTTACCGCTATGTTACAAGGTCACCCGGAAGCAGCAATGGCATTAAGTATGAAAGCAGTACAACTAAGTCCTGCCAATGTTAATTATCAAAACAACATGGCCGCTTTGCTTACGCAATATGGCTACGCAGAACAAGCTATTCCCGTATTGCAAAAAGTTAGAATGGAACTGCCCGGCAATAGCACAGTGCTTAATAATCTGGCACATGCCTGGTTATCGCTGGGAGAAAAAGACAGTGCAAGAATGTATGCAAATGGTGCTATGCTGGTAAACCCTTCCCACCCAGATGCTTTGTTGTGCGGGGGCTTGATGGATGAAGTAACTGGCGGCGATCCCATAGATAAATATACAGGTGCAATGGAATCGGCACCGAACGAGTTTATTAAAAATGTTATAAAAAATAATGGGGCTGCTCATTCCTTAGATTGGAATAAAATAAAAAAGCACATTGCTATATATGAATACTTTCCTCAAAGCTGGATGCAAATGCCTGCGCCTCTTTCAAACAACGTGAAAGGCTATAACGAAGACATGGCGATGAAAGGAGCTTACTCTAAAATGGTAGAAAAGATAACCACCGAGATAGAAACAATGACACAAGAATTGTCAAAGGAGTTAGAAAATTTGGCAGATAAAGACGAAGCAGAATTTGTAAAAACAATGGCGAAGGAATCTATTAAGGGACTAAGTTTTATGAGTAAGCCTGCAACAGAAGTATTACAGGTGTTACAGAGTTATCAGATGCAGGTGCAAATAAGTTTATCCGATTCTTTAAAAACAATTTTAACATGGAAAGAGAAATTGGATAAAATAAAAGATGCGGAAATTAGCAGAATAGAAGAGGCCAACAGAAAAAAGAAAAATAGCCAATGTAAAGACATTAAGGCAAAACTGGATGAACTTGAAAATGAATACTTGGTAAAAGTGAATACTCGTTTGCGCAATCTGCTCACTAAAAATGTAGATGAATACCGTCAGTGGTTGAATGCATGGATTACGTGGAACTGGTACGTCGTAGGTAATGTAAAAAATGTGGTATTGATACAAGACCTGGGAATGACGGCACATTTGGTAGCCACTTACGGCGAAATTGTACATAGCATGGAAGCCCTGCCAGAGCATTGTACCGCCAAAACGATTGATATCGAAAAAAATATAGCCGCACCACCTATACCCAATTTTACTTGTCCTGCCGTGGTAAACATTCCGTCAGGTTCGGAATGGAATCAGTTAAGTAATGAAGCTAAAAATTTTGATGCCAATAAATACGGTATTAAAAAAGGCATCAATCCTGTGCCCAATGTATCGGTAGCTTATGGTGTAGGTAATATGATTGCTCAGCCGGGTATTGCCCCTTATATTAAAACCGCTAATGGCAGCGTATTGCCCGCCACAGGCGGTGCGGATGAACTGGCACCTATTCCAAACATTGATAAATCGGAGTTGGCTCCGATACCTAAAATTCCATTAGAACAATTAACTCCTATACCCAATATCCCGAAAGGCGAAGAACTAGTACCCATACCTGACTTGCGCAAAAGTCAGTTGGCAAAAGAGCTGCTAAAGCATACCATGACAGCCAGCTGCGGAGGCAAAAAGCCTGCAAAAAAATTAAAGGTTAAGGTAAGTGCAGATTATAGCAAACTAAAAATAGAAGAAGACAAATTTGTAGTAGGCATTGGTGAATTAGTAATGGATCCTATTGATGAGTTTGTAGTAGGTATTGGCGAATTAGTGATGGATCCGGTGCCAGGAAAAGATGAATTTAAGGTAGGTATCGGTAAGTTAGAAATAGAACCCATTTCAAAATCGGAAATAAATAAAATAATGCAAGAAGTAAAAACGGCTGTGAGCGAAGGCTTGCAACCCACCATCAGCAGCGGTTTGCAAGTACCGGGTACTTTTACTTTGAATAAAGGACTATTTAAATAAATAGAGATAGCGGTTTGTCAATATAATCAATACAAAATGAAAAATATTATTCTGTACATCTCGATACTATTTTCGGTAAATACTTTTGCACAAAATTGCGATAAAGCAATGCTCTTACTAACTCCTGGAAAATGGGTAAAAGAAAAAGAGAATCCATCTTATGGAATAAAACCTGCTGATCTGGCAAAGATGAAAACTATACTCACAAGCACACACAAAATGATACAGCAAAATTACAAGCCTTATGGTGCAGACGCTGACTATAACAATGTGTATAAGGGAGGTAGTATAAAACCTAAATTTCCACTTTCGTATAATTATAGAATATATGTAATGAAGTATTCCTGCGCCGACAATTCAATTAAGAAAAGCCACGAAACAAATACCAGCGCTAATTTTTTTATAAACAGTTATGCCAGCCTGAATATTTACGAGGAGGCTGTGGTGGGAGCGGCTGCGGAAGATGGTTTTTACTCGCTACCCGGCCATGTAGAACAAAATAAGGATTATCTCAAATGGACAGAAGAAGTGAGCCTGGGCTTTGGGATGGATGGCTCGCAAACGAACTGGTTGATAACTTATAACAATCAACTGCCTTTTTCATTTGCAACAAAAAAAGAATTTTTAGAAAAGAAAAAAGAAATAGTAGTAGCCGAATTAGCGAATTATAAAGATGACACCAGATACCAACAAGCATTAAAAGAAATTGAAAGCGAGTTAAAAAAGCCGGAAAGCGAATTGAGTAAACCTGCCGTCATTAAAACCAATACGTCAAATTCAAAATCCTTTGAATTTGCTAAAGAAGGCGATAGATATAGCAGAACATTAATCAAGCCAATGCTATCCTATTTCAATTTAAAACTTCCGCTTGCGTCGGCACAGTTTATTACCATCAGCCTAAAAGGTGACAAGCAAAATGAGATTTCTAATAAAGCCCTAAGAGATATTGAAGCCGCTATTGATTTTGCAAAACTGAAAAGCATGTTAGGGAAATAAGAAAGCTAATGCTGTAGCGAACATAGTTTGTTCGCCAATAAAAGGGTGAAAAAAAGTAAAGAAAAGGTAGGCTTAATATTATTGAATGAGCATTTTTTGTACCCGCTGAGTGTAACAAAGTTTTGAGATACGTAAAAAATGTGTAGTATCAAGAAGTGGGTAATTCACCTTGGCGCAAATCTCTAAGAGGAGTAAAGGAAAACAGTGTTTCTTTATAACAGATGTCTGTTTGTTTTGTCCTCCTAAATTACGTGCGGGAAAAAAGCCAAATCAGCACCCCTCTCGATTAAAAATTTGGCTAAAAAAATAGGCCACTGATTTACAGTGGCCTATTTCGAGTTTTGCGGACCGGACGGGACTCGAACCCGCGACCTCCGCCGTGACAGGGCGGCATTCTAACCAACTGAACTACCGATCCTTACTGTAAAATAGCAGGTTATGCTTTTACAGGACGGCAAAGATAGATGTGCTTGCTATTACCGCCAAATATTTTTCACCCAATTAGTGACTTTTCAATGCGTTATTATTGGGGTTGAAGGCTATTGTTATATAATCCTTAATTTAGCCCCTCATTTTTACTAATTATGCCCAGTAACGCTAATAGACAGTTTCTTGAATTTGAAAAGCCGTTAAAAGATCTTATAGACGAAATTGAAATTGCAAAAAACCGCCAGGAAAAAATAAAGGTGGACATGTCCTCCGTAATAGAAGAACTGGAGCAAAAAATCATCGAGACCAGAAGAGAAATTACGCAGGAGCTAAGCAGCTGGCAGCGAGTACAACTTAGTCGTCATCCGGACAGACCCTATACGCATAAGTATATTCAAAAAATGACAGAGAACTATACTGAATTGTATGGCGATAGAAACGTGAGAGATGATAAAGCTATGGTAGGCGGGTTTGCTACCTTGGGCGACGAAACAGTAATGATACTGGGGCAACAAAAAGGAATTAACACCAAGATGCGGCAGCTGCGCAACTTTGGTATGGCTAATCCGGAAGGCTATCGCAAAGCCCTGCGCTTAATGAAGCTGGCGGAAAAATTTGATAAGCCCATTATTACGTTAATCGATACACCAGGAGCCTATCCGGGCTTGGAAGCAGAGGAACGTGGACAAGGCGAGGCTATAGCTCGTAATATTTATGAGATGTTTCGCTTGAGAGTGCCTGTCATCTGTGTTGTAATTGGTGAAGGTGCCAGTGGCGGTGCGCTTGGTATAGGAGTGGGAGATAAAGTGTTTATGATGGCCAATACCTGGTATACTGTCATTAGCCCTGAATCTTGCTCTTCAATATTGTGGCGGAGCTGGGAGAAAAAAGAAGTAGCTGCAGAGCAATTACGCCTTACGGCAGATAAGATGAAAGGATTTGGATTAATAGACGATATTATACCCGAGCCTCCCGGCGGTGCACATTGGGATTATGATGAGGCAGCAAGGCTTTTAAAAGAGCAACTGCTGACCTCCTTAAAAGAGCTGAAGCAGATACCTCCACAAGAGCGCATTAATAACCGGATTGCGAAGTTTGGTAAGATGGGTTTTTGGGAAGAAGTATAAGCAGGTCGTCATCGCCTGTGCTACTATTTAGCTTCTGTTGCGTCGCACACTTGTACATCCTGTTTAATACTCAGCATAAGTCTTAACTTTAGGCACACTAATTTTTGTTACTCATTATTCATTACTAGTCATTATAAAAAAATCAATTTCACTCCATGTCACTCAGAGCAAAATTCACAGGTACAGGTATCGCCATTGTTACGCCATTTCTTGCAGACGGCACAATAGACTGGGAAAATTATAAAAAGCTCATTGAGTTTTGGATAAAGGGTAAGGTGGAGTATCTCGTTGTTTTAGGAACAACAGGTGAAAGTGCTACAGTGCAGGGTGAAGAAAAGCAAGCATTGTTTTCTTTTGTAAAGGAGACGGTGAACGGACGTGTTCCCATAGTAGCAGGCATTGGGGGAAATGATACAAAAGAAGTTATTGAAGGGTTTAAAACGTTCGACTTACAAGGATATGATGCTATACTTAGTGTTGCACCTTATTATAACAAGCCTAATCAGGAAGGGTTGTTTCAGCACTATAAAGCTATCGGAGAGGCAGCGCCTTTACCGGTGATGATGTATAATGTACCGGCACGTACGGGACAAAATATTACCGCAGAAACACAGCTTCGGATTGCGAAGGAATGCAAAAATATTTTTGCCACAAAAGAGGCTAGCGGCAACTTGGATCAGATAGGACAGATTATCAAAAATAAACCGGAAGATTTTTTGGTAATTAGCGGCGACGATGGGCTAACGTTACCAATGATTGCACTAGGTGCTGTAGGCGTTACCTCTGTAGTAGCGAATGCTTATCCAAAAGGGTTTTCAGATATGGTAAGGCTGGCATTGGCGGGTCAACTTGAGGAAGCACGTACATTACATTACCGTTATACGGATATTATTCAGTCTATGTTTGCCGAGGGTAGCCCTAGTGGTGTAAAAGCTTACTTAGATCAAATGGAACTTTGTGGAAATTATTTTCGCCAACCCGTATGGCAGGTGAGCGATAAGCTGTACCAGAAAATTGGTGCGTTACTAAAAGAAACGGCTGACTGATATAGTTTCTAAACCTTAGTAGTTATACCGGGCAGGTCCCTGTATTCTTGTATATTATATGACATGCGTAGAAGTTTGCTTATTTTTTTATTGAATGGAAGTTTTTTGCTAGGTATGGCACAGTCTTCAATAACAATAGCAATTAGCGATCTCCCGGAGTATCATCCTACGGGATGTGATCTTTATTTGGCAGGTTCCTTCAATGGATGGAATGCGAAAGACGACACATATAAATTCAAAAAAGATAGTAGCGGTAACTATAGTATTATACTACATCTCAAGAAGGGAAACTATGAATACAAGGTTACCCGGGGAAGTTGGCAAGAAGTAGAAACCAATAAGAAAGGAACAGCTATTGACAATAGGAGACTGAACGTGATAGGTGATACTACACTGGGCATAGCTATTGCAGAGTGGCAGGATCGGTTTGCACAGGAAGCACCTAAGCGTACGATTAGTAAAAATGTTCAGGTAGTGGATACAGATTTCCTGATTCCACAATTAAAAAGAACCCGGCGTATTTGGATCTATTTGCCGGAAGGCTATGCCGCCAATGAGCAGAAACGATATCCTGTGATTTATATGCAGGATGGCCAAAACCTCTTTGATGAAGCAACGGCTTATGCCGGTGAGTGGGGACTTGATGAGTTTATGGATAGTACACAAGTAAATCCTTGTATTATTGTGGGTATAGATAATGGTGGTGATAAGCGATTGAATGAATACAATCCTTTTAATCATAAACGATTTGGCAAAGGCGATGGAGATGCTTATGTTGATTTTTTGGCTAAAACATTAAAGCCTTATATAGATAAACATTATCGTACAATAGGAGACAAGGAGAACACAGGAATTGGCGGCAGTTCTATGGGTGGGCTTATTTCTTTTTATGCCGTGTTAAAGTATCCAGCGGTTTTTGGCAATGCGGCTATCTTTTCTCCGTCATTTCAGGTAGCGGGGGAGCAAATTTATACGACAATAAGAAAAAGGAGTAAGCGGGTAAAGGCTAAATTATATTTTTATGGAGGCAAGCTGGAAGGGAATGCCATGGTTCCGGATATTCAAAAAGCCTATCAATTGCTAGCTAAAAAATCTGCCGCTTCAATGACAGTCATAATAAAAGACGAAGGGACTCATTCAGAAAAATTTTGGAAAGACGAGTTTCCGCATTTCTATCGATGGTTGAACTTTTAAGTATTGTTATACTTTATAGCTCACACCTTCTAGCGCCAGTTCTGTATTAGGAAATATTTCGCGAGCTTCTTGTTCAAACTCTTCCAATGTATCATACTTGCTGCTAAAATGACCAATTAGCAATTTTTTTGCTTCTGCTTGTTGCGCTATCAGTGCGGCTTGCTTGGTCGTAGAGTGGAAGCGCTCAAACGCTCTTTCTCGCAGATTATCGAGATAAGTAGTTTCGTGATAAATGAGGTCGGCATCTTTGATATAAGGGATCATGTTTTCGTTGTATCGGGTATCAGCGCAAAAGGCATAAATCTTGCCCTTGGGTGCAGCCTTAGTAAGCCATTCATTTTTGATTACCTGACCCGTATCCGTTATAAAATCATTTCCTGCGCGGATGGACTCATAGGCATGTATAGGGATATTGTTTTCCTTCAGGCTTTCAATAATAAGTCTTCGGGGTTTTTTCTTTTCCCGGAAAACAAACCCATAGCATTCTATCCGATGCTGTGTGGGGAAACAGCTAATTTCAATTTTATCGTTGTTCACTAACACGCCTTCGCCACTTATGGTGTGAAAGTGCAAGGCAAAACAAAGCTTGGTATCGGCTGCTTTTAATTGTAATTCTATAATTTGTTGTAGCGGTGCCGGGGCAAAAATAT
>CAZPPM010000048.1:0-21467 GCA_964588445.1 uncultured Citrobacter sp. | reverse complement strand
ATAGGAATGGGGGTAGATATGTTTGACTGCGTAATGCCGACTCGCAATGGCAGAAATGCGATGCTTTTCACCACGCAAGGGGTTATAAATATTGATAATAAAAAATGGGAAAAAGACTTTTCGCCTATTGATCCCGGGCTGGAAGGTGAAGCCAGCAATTTTTACAGCAAGGCTTACTTGCGCCATCTGATGAAGGCTAAGGAGATTCTGGGACTTACGATTGCCAGTACACACAATCTGACTTTTTATTTATGGCTGGTGGGTCAGGCGCGGCAGCATATTCTTGCGGGCGATTATGTCGCTTGGAAGGAACAGATAATCCCGGTTTTGAAAACAAAGCTTTAGTTCCCTACATAATATACATGCAATTATAGAACCGTACCGTCAAAAAACGGTACGGTTTCCGTTTTTTGACGGCATAAAAAGTTAAAAAGATAATGCAGCTTTGTAAGGGGGTTCCCGCAGAAACCTATACCATTAAACCCTGAATTTATCCTTATAAATTCTAGGCACCCCTACCGCTGATTGCAGTTAATGCAATTAGCGGTTTTTGTCAATACTCTTTTCTACCACTCAATTAGGGGTAAGGCTTTTTATAGATATCATTCTTTCACAATTCATTCCAGTCAAATTCTGTTACTTCGCAGACTAGAAGCAAAGAGTGTCTCTTTTCGAGTTCTGTACGGCATTGAAAAATTAATATGGGTAAGTTAGACTGGTATATACTTAAAAAGCTTTTTGTCACTTTCTTTTTTTGCATGATGCTTTTCATGGTGGTGGCTGTAGCCGTAGATACCAGCGAAAAAACAGATGATTTTGTAAGAACGGGACTCGGTACCTGGGAGATTATTCGCCAATATTATTTTGGCTTTATCCCTATGATATGGGGTATGCTTTTTCCTCTTTTTATTTTTATCGCTGTCATCTTTTTTACCAGCAAAATGGCGGCTCGCTCAGAGATAATAGCCATACTAGCCAGCGGGACTAGTTTCAATCGTATGCTCCGTCCCTATTTTATTGGCGGACTCGTATTAAGTAGTGTACTGTGGCTGGCAGCTCGTTATGTTATCCCCAAGGCCAATGATATCCAGAGTACTTTCCGTACCAATTACATGGATAAGAACGATCCTACTAAGAACGTACAAAACAATGATTGCTATAATTGCTTTTACAGGAGAATTGATAGCGTAACTTATATGGGCGTAAAAAACTATGACACAGCTTCAAAAGCGGCTAATCGGTTTTTTATGCAGCGGCTACAGGATGATAAGGTAGTGTATAACCTGAGGGCCAGTAGTATGCGCTGGCAGCCGGAAGAAAAAAAGTGGTTATTGCAAAATGTTGTAGAGCGAACGATAAACGGACTGCAAGAAGATGTGACTACACATGACACATTATTAATTGATATTAAAATAAAACCTGAAGAGCTTAGGAAAGACGCATATGTGAAAGATAAGCTCACCACACCGGAGCTGGTAAGATTTATCAATCAGGAGAAGGAAAGAGGAACAGAGGGGCTTAGTGCGCTGGAAGTAGAAAAGCATCGGCGTACGGCTACGTCGGCCACTGTATTATTACTCACGTTTATAGGAGCGGTGATTGCCAGCCGAAAAACCAGAGGAGGTAGCGGCATGCACCTGGCACTGGGAATTATCATTGCTGCTTTGTTTATTGTTTCTGACAGGTTCTCTACTGTTTTTGCTACTAACAGTAATTTTCCGCCTGTTTTGGCAGCCTGGTTACCCAATATCGTGTTTTCCGTAGTTGCATATTTTTTATATCGTCGAGCACCAAAATAGCCTCACTGTGTCGAGCAACTTTAAACATTGTTTGTAGGCTACAATTGATAGTCCAATTGGGCATATAATCATCCATTTATTTGCTGTACCAGCCTGTATGCCTTATCTTTATCCGCATTACTTTACCAGAAAAAGCGTGATTATGGGGATTATAAAAGACCGATTTAAGCAAAAAGCAGAGTTGCAGGCTGATGAAATCAAGGCCATACTTAAAGAGCATGGGAGTAAGACAATTGGAGAAGTAAAATTGGCTCAAATATATCAGGGTATGCGCGGGGTAACGGGGCTGGTGACAGAGACTTCATTGCTGGATGCGCAGGAAGGCATTCGTTTCAGAGGATATTCTATACCCGAGTTGCGACAAAAATTACCCAAAGCAGAAGGTGGTAATGAACCATTGCCCGAAGGACTTTTTTATCTCATGCTTATAGGGGAGCTGCCTACGGAAGAGGATGTACAACATGTAACATCGGTATTGCAGAGACGCAGCCATGTTCCTACACATGTGTTTAATACCATTGATGCATTGCCTATCAATACCCATCCCATGACACAGTTTGTAGTGGGCGTTATGGCGTTGCAAACAGAAAGTCAGTTTGCTAAACGCTATGCGGAGGGGATGAACAAAAGAGATTACTGGGAGGCCGCATTTGACGACTCAATGGATCTTATTGCTCGCTTACCCAGAGTAGCTGCATATATTTTCAGACGTAAGTATAAATTTGGTAATCATATTCAACCTAATGGCTTACTCGATTGGGCGGGCAATTTTGCCCATATGCTGGGTTTTGAAGATGAAAAATTCAAAGAATTGATGCGCTTGTACCTTACTATCCATGCGGATCATGAGGGAGGTAACGTATCTGCTCATGCGACACACTTGGTAGGTTCGGCACTAAGTGATCCCTATCTTAGTTTTGCTGCCGGTATGAATGGCCTTGCGGGACCGCTTCATGGATTAGCTAATCAGGAAGTGATAAAGTGGATATTTGAAATGCAGGAAGAGCTGAAAACAGAAGAGCCTACTAAAGAACAAATTGCAGAATACGTTCAAAAAACATTAAGCGAAGGTAAAGTGGTGCCGGGCTATGGACATGCTGTATTGAGGGATACCGATCCACGTTTTACTGCGCAAATGGAATTTGGTAAAAAGCATATGCCCGACGACAAACTGGTTAACACTGTTTGGAAAATATATGAAACAGTACCCGGTATCCTACAAGCGTTGGGCAAGGTAAAAAATCCCTGGCCTAATGTGGATGCACATAGTGGCGCCTTGCTGGTTCATTTCGGATTAAAAGAGTATGAGTACTACACTGTTTTGTTTGGAGTAAGTCGTGCTTTAGGCGTATTGGCCAGTTTATGCTGGGACAGGGCACTGGGCTTTGCACTAGAAAGACCCAAATCTGTAACAACCGAAGAAGTAAAAAAATGGTTAAAAGGAGAAGGGGAAATCTGGGGTGATTAATTTACCTGCATTATTCCATTATAGATTGACTTTTTGGTATGGTTTTTTATTAGTAAGAGAAGAGTTTATATTCTTTCATTATAAAAAACATTATTATGAATACGAAAAGCAAAGTCATATTAGGGATATTAGGTGCGGCTGCAGCCGGCGTAGTTATCGGAATGTTGGTAGCACCTGAGAAAGGTAAGGACATGAGAAAGAAAATAAAAAGAACTGCTGAAGACTGGGCTGATAATGTAGGACATCTATGGAACAAAGGGAAACATGCAGCAGAAGACGCTATGGATGATGCAAAGCACAAAGCCCGTCAGGCAAAAGCTGCAGCAGAAGAAAAAGTAAATAAGCTGAAAGAAAACTTCGGTTAATATTTCGGAATAAAGTAAATAAATGCAGGTATCCTATAACTTATAATTATTGGGCCTGCATTTTCTTTTCTTACTACAACCTATCTTGTTAATGGAAGAGTTAAAACAAAAGGCAGAAGATTTAGTAGATCATGTAGAGGATCTTGCGGATACGGCGTATAAGTTAGCTTTAGTTACTATTACTCAGAAGGCAACTTCGATGGTTTCCAATGCAGTATTACTCATTGCCACTGCCGTACTAGGTTTTATGATACTGCTTTTCTTAGGAATAGCTTTTTCTATTTGGATGGGGCAATTGCTATCTAATCCTGTAGTAGGTTTTCTGATGGGTTCTGCCTTATTTTTATTGGTTCTACTCCTTATAGCTCTCTTTAGAAAAAAAATTATTTTCCCATTTATCAGGAATAAAATAATAAGTAAAGTATATGAGTAAGCCTATTAAAACATATGAAGACTTGTTACTAGAAAAGGAGAGACTTAAGCAACTCCTGAAAGCACAAAAAGAATTAGTGCATCGGGATTTTGCTGAAATAAAACAAGAATTCGCACCCGTACGGTCAGCTATTTCTTTTGTTGGCAAATTTGCGACGAAGGACAAGTCTTCTTTATTACTTAATACTGTTTCCGATCAGGTGGTTGATCTGCTGGTGAAAAAAGTACTATTGGCTCGCTCTGGGTGGTTAACTCGTTTGGCTATACCTTTTCTGGTAAAAAACTTTTCTACGCATATCCTTGCCGAAAATAAAAATGCTATTTGGGCAAAAATTGTATCTTTTTTTTCTGGAAAGAAAGCAGAAGATGATAAGGATGAGGATGAGAAAGAAGAGGCCGAGTCCCCAAAGGCTAAAGAAAAAGAAGAATAAAGAAGATTTTACTATAATTCACGGCTATCACTTATTTTTGCACCCCTTGCATTGCCGCTGTACTCTATAACGGTAATAAGCAAGGGGTGCTCTTTCTTATAATTTCCAAGGGGAATTAGCTCAGTTGGCTAGAGCGCTTGCATGGCATGCAAGAGGTCACCGGTTCGACTCCGGTATTCTCCACATCCAAGACCTGAAACGCATTAACAAGTTGGCGAGAGCCTCCTATCGTAGTGGTTTCAGGTTTTTTTTATTTACTAAAGGAGTCGGCACTAATTGCTTAGTGTATTGTTATACTGCTTCAAACTCTTTTGGATACTTTACCATTCCGCTTGCGTTTTTTAGCCCGTCAGGTAGTAATTCCAATGCCATAAAAACATTTGCAGGAACATTATAAGGTGATTGGATATTCCATTTAGATGCGGGTACAAAACCAAATTTCGGATAGTAATGCTCGTGACCCAACACGATCACAGATGGATACTGCAATTCTCTTGCTTTGGTGAGCCCGCTTTTGATAAGTTGCGCACCAATTCCTTGTTGTTGAAATGCCGGTATAACGGCCATGGGTGCAAGAGCTAAACTTTCTGTTTCGTTTTTAGTATTTGCTACGATTTTTATTTTCGTAAATAAAATATGCCCAATAATAGTGTTGCCTATTATCGCCACCAGCGAAAGTTCCGGAATAAATGCGCTGCTTTTCCGTAATAGATCAACGAGTTTCGCTTCGCCCTCCTGTGCAAACGCGAGTTTGTTTACTTCAAAAACACTAGCAAAGTCTTCTTTGTTTTCTTGTCTGATGGTTATTTTCATTGTTGTATTATTACGACAAGAATGGTTTCTTTATCGTTACAGTAAATTATATAAGTATAGACGATTAGGTATTTATTTCTGCTCTTTTAAAAAGATAAAAACCTTCTGAGTACAAAAACTGATAAAAGTAAGCCGTCATCGCCTCAGGGTATCTACTTAAAATACGTAAAACAACGATGTTTCGACAACGATAATTTACTTTTTTCGGCGGAATAACAAGAAGATTATAACGGTTAAAGTGACAAGTATTCAAATGCGTAATATTTTTATACCCTGTTACAATATCCACTGAAAGACAAAAAATCCATCTACCTAAGAATAAGCTATTCTGAATTTCTAATGCCTATGATGTCCGTAAGTAAATGGTTTGGTTTCCATTTACAAGATCTCTGAGCAATGACGATCGTCTAACAGAGACCCGAAAGAGGTCTCTGTTTTTTTATGCTTTTTACCGTTGTGTTATGAATATAAAGAAACACAAGAAAGTTCTTCAAAAGAGGATGACGTAGTATAGCAGATCGATTAGTTGTAAGATTTAAACAAAACGATTTTGGTTTTCTTCTTTTTTGGTTTTATTTTATTAGTTAATAATTCACCATCATTTTTTGTGTGCTAAAATTGAATCAAAGAAATATTACATGACAATGAAGAGAGAATATAGGATGAAGCAGACCATGCGGTGGTTTGGCCCAAAGGATCCGGTAAGTCTTAGTGATCTACGCCAGGCGGGTTGTTCAGGAGTTGTTACTGCGCTGCACAATATTCCGAATGGAGAGATATGGAGTGTTGCTGCTATAGAAGAACGAAAGAATCTTATAACATCAGCGGGCTTGTGTTGGGAGGTAGTAGAAAGTCTACCCGTGCATGAAGCGATCAAGACACAAAGTGGGGATTATCTTACCTATATAGAGAATTACAAAGCATCGTTACGCAACCTGGCTAGCTGCGGTGTAGATGTGATTACTTACAACTTCATGCCCGTATTGGATTGGACAAGAACCGATCTGGCCTATACAATGCCTGATGGAAGCAAGGCGCTGCGGTTTGAACGGCTGGCTTTTGTTGCTTTTGATCTTTTACAATTAAAACGAGAAGAGGCCTTCAGTGAGTATAGTCCGGAGGAGCAAAGCAAAGCTGATTTGTATTATACCAATTTGACGGAAGAAGAAAAAGTACAATTGCAACGAAATATTATAGCCGGACTGCCCGGCAGTGAAGAGAGTTTTACGATTCAACAATTTCAAGAAGTATTAAATACCTATGCTGCAATTGATGCAATACAGTTGAAGAAAAATCTTTTTTTCTTTCTGTCGCAAGTATGCCCTGTAGCGGAAGAACTGGGTATAAAATTAGTAATACATCCTGATGATCCTCCTTACCCTATTTTGGGACTGCCTCGTGTTGTAAGCACCCTGGCAGACGTAAAAGAAATGATAGCGGCTGTTCCTTCTCCTGCCAATAATATCTGTTTTTGCACCGGCTCTTTTGGTGTACGAAAGGATAATGATCTACCGCGAATGATTAAGGATTTAGGCGACAGAATTTATTTTTTGCACCTGCGCAATACTACCCGTGATGAAGAGGACAATTTTTACGAAGCCGATCATTTGGAAGGAGATACGGATATGTATGACGTGGTCAAGGAGATTGTTTTATTGATGCGCAAAGAGAAGAGAAGTATTCCCATGCGCCCTGATCATGGCCACCAAATGCTGGACGATCTACATAAAAAAACAAACCCCGGATACTCTGCCATCGGCCGGCTGAGGGGATTAGCAGAAATAAGAGGACTGGAGCTAGGGATTGCAAAAAGTATTTAAGAGAGGACGAATAACAAAAAATTCTCAACAGCAGTTTCGGTAACGAGGCTGCTGTTTTGCTATATAGGCAAGGTATTCGTAAGAGTGAACTGATTCTTTTATTTGTTGTTATAGACTATAATAATTTCCCTAGAAATGGAGTCGATGGGTAAGAGAATATGGGTAGTTTAATACTAGAATAATCGTAATTTAATTGGCAGTTACGGAACGAAACAATATTTATGGCACATACTATATTAGGGTTGCATCATATCACGGCTATTGCCGGAGATGCGCAGCAAAATTTTGATTTTTATACTAAAACCCTAGGCTTGCGTTTAGTAAAGAAAACAGTCAACTTTGACGATCCCGGCACTTATCACTTTTACTACGGTGATGAAACGGGGCAGCCGGGAACCATACTTACTTTTTTCCCTTGGCAAAGAGTAAAACAAGGGCGAGCCGGAGTAGGAATGGCTACGCATATTGATTATGCTGTACCCGTGGGAGGATTGGAGTTTTGGAAAGATCGTTTGCAAGGGCATAAAATAAAAACAGAAGAGATAAATGAAAAGTTGGGAGAGCAATACCTGTCACTTATCGATCCGGATGGGTTATACATCAATTTAGTAGAGAATGCTACGGATGCAAGAAAAGGGTGGAGTAGCGAAGGTATTGATGATAAGTATGCGTTGAAAGGATTTAACAGCGTAACACTCACCGTTAGAGATGCTGCACCTACGGCAGCAATTCTTACCGATATTTTTAATTACCGTTTGTTGAAGCAGGAAGGAAATCAATATCGTTTTATAACGGATGCGGTAGAGAATGCGGCTATCGTTGATATTGTAGAAGATAAGGAAGGAAGTTATGGGGTAGGTGCCGGTGGTACTAATCATCACATCGCTTTTCGGGTAAAAGATAATGAAGCGTTGATGGCATTTAGGGAAAAGATTGTAGCGGCGGGTTTTAACATCACGCCACAAATCGATCGCAATTATTTTTTCTCACTTTACTTCAGAGAACCCGGAGGCATATTATTTGAGTTGGCTACGGATAATCCAGGCTTTGCAGTGGACGAGGAGGCGAGTGAATTAGGTATGAATCTCAAATTACCGGCACAGTATGAACCCATGCGTACAAGAATTGAAAAGAGCCTACCTGTGCTGAAACAATAAACAAATGGAAAACAACTATACTGTAACTGTTGCTATCCAAAATGGAAAAGGCACTGCCACTATTAGCGATGCACAAGTGTCTTTAGGTAAAATGGAATTGAGCCTTTCTGGAGAAAACCTTGTTATTCATCATACAGAGATCAACGAAGATCAGGAAGGAAAAGGCCTGGCAAAAATGCTATTAAAAGAAGTAGTCGCGTATGCCCGAAGACAGAAGCTGAAGATTGTACCGTTATGTATTTATGTGCTATCTCAGTTTAAGCGTCACTCGGAAGAGTATAGTGATATCTGGAAGAAAAAGTAGAGAAAGAAAACCATGAAACACGCAAAGCAACTGATAAAGCAAGGAGCGTCATTAGATAAAGCGTCTGCCGCTGTTGTATTTATACATGGGCGGGGAGGTACTGCACAGGATATTTTATCCTTACAGCATTATCTCAATGTAGGAGACTACAGTTTAGTCGCTCCACAAGCGACCGGTCATACCTGGTATCCTTATTCTTTTCTGGCAGCACCAGTTCAAAATGAACCATATCTTTCAGATGCTTTGCAGTTACTGAAAGAAGTTGTTGTGGATATTGAGAACGAAGGGATAGCTAAAAACAATATTTATTTTGTAGGCTTTTCTCAGGGAGCTTGTCTTACATTGGAATTTGTAACACGTAATGCTGCAAAATATGGAGGCGTTGCTGCATTTACCGGAGGCTTGATAGGCGACAAATTATACAAGGAAAACTATAAAGGCGATTTTATGCAAACTCCCATTTTTATTGGTAGTGCTGATCCGGATCCGCATGTGCCGGTAAGCAGGGTGGAGGAAACAACAAAAATCTTAAAAGAGATGAATGCGGCAGTGCACACTACTATCTACAAAGGAATGGGTCACACAATTAGTGATGAAGAAATTGCACAAGCCAATCAAATTGTTTTTACTGCACAGTAGTGGCAATACTTTTTTTAAGCCAGTAAAATCTTATCAGGCGTGATAGGCAAATCTTTTAAACGCTTTCCTGTGGCATTATAAATAGCATTAGCGATTGCCGCAGCAGTACCAATGATACCTACTTCGCCTAAGCCTTTTGCACCAGTAGGGTTGATATACGGATCAGGTTTTCCAACAAAAGCAATATCAATAATAGGCGCATCTCCGTTAACGGGAAAATGATAGCCTGCAAAATCATTTCCAATCAGTCCGCCTAATTTTGCATCAGCAACCTGCTCTTCCATCAAAGCCATACCGATGCCTCCCACAACCGCTCCCGACATTTGATTTGCAGCTGCTTTTTCATTTACTATTTTTCCGCCATCAGCTACGCATACAAGCTGGTCAATTTTTACTTTTCCGGTAAGGCGATGTACGCGGAGTTTGCAAAAATGGGCTGCAGAGGAACAGAATGAATATTTCTGCCGTTCATCACCCGGGCCAGAACTGGCCTGTACTTCAATAGTTGTAAGATTATTTTGCTCCCATAATTTTTCATAGGAAATGAAATAATCCTTGTCATTTTTATAAGAAAAACCTTTTTCAAAAAGCACAATATCTTCAGCCTTGGCATTCGTATAGACAGGATTTATTTTTGCAGCATAACTCGCAATTTTTATTTGCAGCTCTTTACATACCGCTACAACAGCACCGCTTACGGAAGATAAACCATTGCTTCCTCCCTGACTGGGAGCTGGTGGTAAATTGGAATTGCCTAGTTCAACTTTGATATTTTTCTTGGGCAAACCCGTTATATCGTGAGCGATATTCTGCATGCCTGTACCCGTACCTGTTCCAATATCCGTCATGGCTGTTTGTACAATGATGATACCTTCTTTTTGCATAACAATACCTGCACTGGTATTACTACGACCGGCATACCATAAACCAATACCCATACCATATCCTGTACTCCAATTCCCCTCGGTTAATTGTCCGGGTTGCGAATGGCGTTCTTTCCAATGAATAAGCTGACTTCCTTTTTCAATACATTCTTTGATATAGTTACTTGACCATGGTAGGCCGGTATCAGGATTGATGATGTTGGCAATATTTTTTAAGCGGAGTTCAACAGGATCAATATTCAATTTGTAACTCAATTCATCAATGGCACTTTCAATAGCAAAGTCTCCGGTACAATCACCGGGGCCACGCATCCAGGTGGGAGTGCCCCAATTAATAGGAACTACTGCCGATTCTGTTTTAAGATTGGCAAAATTATATATCATGCGTGTAATACGAGTGATACCTTCTCCAAAGGTTTCGTACACAGAAGTGCTGTGTTTAGCTTGATGCAGTACGCCTAAAAATTTTCCGTTGCTGTCTGCTGCCATCTTTACTTTTTGCCAGGAAGCAGGACGGTGGCCCACGGAGGTAAACATTTGCGGTCGGGTAAGCATTAGCTTCACCGGTCGGTTTACTTGCTTAGCAGCCATGACAGCGGCCAGCGTATGTGGCCATATTCGTAATCCTGATCCAAACCCACCACCTACAAATTCACTCACCACTTCAATATTTTCTGTAGGTATAGCAAAGAGGCGGGCAAATGTTCTTTGTACATTATTCACTCCTTGATTTTTATCATAGAGTTTTAATTTATCAGCATGGGTCCAGTGGGCGATTGTAGCATGCATCTCCATAGGATTATGCACTTCTGCTTTGATGTTATATTCTCCTTCTACAGTATGTACAGCCGTAGCCCACGCTTCTACCGATCCTCTTTCTTTTCCGGTATTGGTTAGGGTTATTGTTTCTTTTGCTTTATCAAAATCTACAAGGAAGGGTGCTGTTTCATATTCTGCTTCTACCAGCGAAGCGGCATATATAGCATCTTCCAGCGTTTCAGCAATAACCAGAGCAATAGGCTGTCCTTTAAAATAAATTTTATTGGTATGGAAAACAGGAAGGCCTATTCTCGCTTCGCGAATTTTTTCTTCATCGGCTAAGGCCGGCACTAATGGTTTCTGTAAATGAGTGATAATGGATATGACTCCTTCCACCTGGCTTGCCTGTGTAAGGTCAATACTTTTAATAGTGCCGGAGGCAACGGTGCTATCTACCAATACAGCATGGCATACACCGGGTAGTTGATACTCGGCAGCATAGTACCCTTTGCCTGTTACTTTAGCAAGGGCTTCTACTCTTCCTTCGGCTAATGAACGGGTAATATAAGGCTCATCAAAAAAATCCATAATAGTTTAATTAGCGGTCAAACAATTTTGAAGGGCAGTTGCCATGGTTCCTTGCAACAAAGGTATTTTGAAGCCATTGTGCGATAGAGGCTTTAATCCCGCGGCAGCCAGCTTTGCCGCTTCTTTAAAGTTGGTATCTGTTGCTTCTTTTCCTTTCAGAAATTTTTCTGCTTCATACCAGCGCCAGGGCTTGTGTGCTACGCCACCTGATGCTAACCGGGCTTCTATAATTTGATTGCCTTGCAAATGCAGTGCTGCCGCGACTGAAACTAATGCAAAAGCATAGGAATCGCGGTCTCTTATTTTTAGATAATGATAGTTTTTATAAAAGGGATTATCTGCGATATCAACAGAAGTAATAAGAGCAGTAGCGGGTAAATTGTTATCCAGTGCCGGTGTAGTGCCAGGCAATCGATGAAAATCATTAAACGGCAGACTACTTTGCCGGTTTCTTTTGTCAACAATATTTATAGTTGTAGGAAGTGCGGCTAAGGCTACGCATAAGTCAGACGGATGCACCGCAACACATTGCTTACTATAACCTACAATAGCACTCATGCGATTTTCTCCCTGTAAAGCACTGCATCCACTTCCGGGTTTCCTTTTGTTACAAGGCGTTGTAGTGTCATAAAAATAGGGGCATCGCGTACGCTGTAATAAATTGCCTCCGGTTGAAGCCATGTTTCGAATCTGTGGAGAAGCACCGGCAAGTATCGCTTTTGCTACTAATGGATAGCGGCTGGTTACAAGTGAATCATTAGCCACAGTGCTATTACGCGCCATTGCATTTAGACGAATACCTTTTTTTGTTTCTTCAATTTTATCCGACAATGAAGTAGTGATATCTAGCAAGGTGGACGGTTGCGCAATATGTTTTTTCATCAGATCGACAAGATTGGTGCCGCCTGCGATAAATTGTGCGGCATCGTTCTTTGCAGCTATTGCTGTTGCCGTGTTTTTGGATGGAGTGAAAGTAAAAGGTCTCATAGTGCAGCTACTTTTTGGATGGATTCAACAATACCGTTATAGGCGCCACAGCGACACAGGTTGCCGCTCATAAACTCTTTGATCTCTTCAACAGATCCTGTATGTCCTTCGTTCACGCAGGCTATGGCCGACATGATTTGCCCCGGAGTGCAATAGCCACATTGAAAACCATCGCAAGTGATAAAGGCTTGTTGCATGGGGTGTAATTTTTCTCCGTCAGCCAATCCTTCTATGGTGGTTACTTCTTTCCCGGCAACCATTGCAGGCAAAGTAAGGCAACTGAGCACACGTTCTCCATTTACATGCACCGTACAGGCGCCACATTGTCCATGATCGCAACCTTTTTTTGTACCTGTTAGTTGTAAGTTCTCACGCAATAAATCAAGCAGAGTAGTACGGGTGTCTGCATTTAATTCATACTTCTTTTTGTTAATGCTTATACTAAGGGGTATTGTTTGCTTTTTGGGTACAATGAAGTTTTTTATTTCCTTGTACAGCGCTTTTACCGAAGAAGGAATAGCCGAGAAAACAGCGATAACGCCGGATATTTTTAAAAAAGATCGTCTGGAAGGATGATGCCGGGTTTCCATGTTGTTTTGTTTTACAATACATGACCCGTAGCCGTAAAAAGATATGCCTCTTTGCATAGCATAAACCACTAGCAAACAGAAAAGAGTATGGCGTACGGGCAATAATTTAAGCCCGATGGATCAGTATAATAAATATAAGGAAAAACAGAATATGACAGAGAGGTAAAGTGCTGTAAAATGCTGGATACGGGCGGCTGCTAGTACAATAAGGTAAAATGTTTGCTTGGGGCTTCTTCGTTGATTAGTGCCATAATTGTTCTAAAAAGTGCCATAGAGGTTGGATTAATCGTGGTTAACTTTGCAGTACACTATTGAGTATGGAAAAGAAGAAGATACCCGTGTATGACATCTGTAGCATTAGTCGCGAGCCAGGAAGCAGTGATGAATTGCTGGTGGAGCGCTTATCGACTTATTTGAAAAAATATTATGCGCAGTTACATTTTCCGCATAGGCACTCTTTCTATCACATGGTGTTGTTTATGAAAGGTAAAGGGTTTCATTCTATCGACTTTGATAAATTTTCGGTGAAGCCATACCAGGTATATTGTATGGTTCCCGGTCAGGTGCATAGCTGGAACTTTGAGAAAGAGATGGAAGGGTATATTATCAATTTCTCTGAAGATTTTTTTAAATCTTTTTTATTGAATCCTTCCTATGTGGAGCAGTTTAGTTTTTTTAGTGGTAATAGTAAAGAAGGAGTTGTGCAATTACCGGAGAGTGTACATAAAGAGATAGTGAAACTAGCGGAGTCTTTGGTGCAACAGAGAGGAGTAAAACATACAGATAAGGAGAGGCTATTGTTGCTGCAATTATTGATGCTGGTGGAAGAGTCGATTAGTCATAAAGGCATTAAGGCGATTCCTCAACAGAAGCAGTTGCTATTGCGCAATTTTAGAAGACTTATTGAAGCACATTATAAAACTATGCGACTACCCAATGAATATGCCGATTTGCTCTATATAACATCCAATCATCTGAATGCTCTTTGCCGCGACTTATTAGGGAAAACGGCTGGTGAGGTCATCAGAGACAGAGTGTTGCTGGAAGCAAAACGGTTATTAACGAATGGAGCTATGTCGGTAGCGGAGATAGGCTATGAGTTAAACTTTCAGGATAACTCTTATTTTAATCGCTTTTTTAAAAAGAGCGCTGGCGTAACACCGGAAGAGTTTCGCCGTCAATTTTTAATAGTAAAATAATTTGTTATGAACAATGCTAATATATCTATCATGCAAAATGAAATGAAGAGTTCTAAGCCATCAGCGTTCAATATTATCAAATGTAAATGTCCTCGGTGCCGCAGCGGTAATATGTTTGCGGAGCGTAACCCTTATAACTTAAAAAAGACCATGAAGATGCATGAAAAATGTGAGGTTTGTGGTCAGCCCTTTGATATTGAAGTAGGTTTTTATTATGGCTCTAGTTATGTAAGCTATGCGTTGGCAGTAGCGTTTAGTGTAGCGTCGCTGTTGGTCTGGTGGGTGTTTATTGGACTAAGTACTAATGATAACCGGTTTTTTTATTGGATGGGGATCAATGCTGTGGTGCTGGTTTTATTACAGCCGGTGCTCATGCGTTTAGCTCGCGCCATCTGGCTATCTTTTTTTGTGCGGTACGATAAAAACTGGAGAAGTAATCCGCCCAAATCATTGGAAAGAACTAATGCTTCACATCAGAATAACTGGTAGAAGCAGAGTGTAAGGTGAGTGGAGTAGTAAAGGGGATCTGTAGATCCCCTTTTTTTCTGTCTGTTATAAAAGGATATCTACCCAATAGCCTATGAATTTTTACGATAAATGCACTTGAGGCTTAATATTTGATTGTTTTCCGGCCTGAGCAACTATGTTTTTTGTAAAGAAAAGCATTGTTCAAAATTCAATACCTTATGGATAGAAGAGCCTTTCTGACAGCAATCAGAAAAAAGAAAACGGCGGCCACTGCTTATCGTACTAATACGGGCTTAGCCCCTTATACAGGCCCCTGGACAACCAACGAAGCGCAGCATTTATTGAAGCGTACTATGTTTGGTTCAACGCAGGCGGATATCATGCATTTTAGTTCATTAAGTTTGGATCAGGCGATTGATCAGTTGCTTAATCCGACAGCTTCCTTACCAGCCCCGCCTGTCAATGACTATACAGAAGAGATGGCTGATCCTGCTGTGGCAGCGGGTGAGACATGGGTAAATGCTCCTACGCTGGATGTAGAGCTGAATGAGTTTCGCCGCTTGTCGTTTAAAAGCTGGTGGGCAGGTGTAATGTTGAATCAGGATAGGAGCATTAGGGAAAGACTTACACTTTTCTGGGTAGATCACTTTGGTACGGAAACAAATGTAATAGGCCAGGCACATTTTGTATATGGACACAATGATTTGTTGCGCAGAGATTGTCTTGGCAATTTCAGGCAACTGGTTAAAGATGTTACAATAGATGGTGGTATGCTCATCTATTTGAATGGTTATTTAAATGCCGCATCTGCGCCGGACGAAAACTATGCACGGGAATTAATGGAGTTGTATACCTTGGGTAAAGGTGCTTCTGTTGTGTACACAGAGGAAGATGTGCGCCGTGCAGCCAGAATATTAACAGGATGGCGCATCAATGAAGAAACATTTGAAGTATACTTTGATCCGGAAGAGCATGATACCGGCAGTAAAACTTTTTCTTCTTACTATAGTGGAAGAACCATCAACGGTCGCACAGGCGCTGACGGAGCGCTGGAAACAGATGATTTGATAGACATGTTATTGGACGAAGAGGAAACAGCCAAGTATATCTGTCGTTGTTTATATCGCTGGTTTGTATATTATAAAATCGATAATGGTGCAGAGCAAAATGTTATAGAACCGCTAGCCGTTATCTTTCGCGAAAGTAACTATGAACTGAAGCCTGTACTGGAAGCCTTGTTCCGTAGTGAGCATTTCTTTGATGTACTCAATCAAGGTTGCCTGATTAAAAGTCCGGTCGATCATGTTATCAGTTGTATGCGTGAATTTGGTGTGAATTTTCCTTCGGAAGTTGAAACATATAGTGACAGGTATAATATGTGGAGGTACTTGCAAGGGTGGATGGCGGGCATGGGTCAAAATATCGGTGATCCGCCGGATGTATCGGGTTGGCCTGCTTATTACCAGGAACCCGCTTTTCATGAGATGTGGATTACGCATGATACATTGCCTAAGCGCAATCAGTTTACCGATATTATGTTGTGGAGTGGCTATACACGCAATGAACAACAACTCATTATTGATACATTAGCTTTTACCCGAACATTGCCCAACCCTTCCAATCCGAATGCATTAATCAATGATGTGCTGGGAATTATATATCGGGTACCTATCTCTGATGAGTCAAAACAAAATCTGAAACAAGCTATTTTATTAAGTGGGCAAACACAGGATTATTATTGGACCAATGCATGGAATGGCTATCTGGCAGACCCTACCAATGAAATGGTCATTAATATAGTGGGTAACAGGCTGAAAGCTTTTTATCAACACCTGATGAATTTATCCGAATACCAATTATCCTAAATAATTAATCGATGCGCAGAAGAGATTTTCTAAAAAATACGGTTCCGGCGGCGGCTATTTTACCTGCTATTGTTGACGGCTACACTGTAAAGGCTTTTAACGCTGGCTCGCCGTTGATGGCTGCTTTAATGAACCCTGCAATAGAAACGGATCATGTATTAGTGATTGTGCAATTAAGTGGTGGTAATGATGGATTGAATATGATAATACCGGTGTCTACTTATGGTGATTATTATAATGCCCGCAGTAATGTGGCCATTGCGGAGAATCGCATTTTACGTCTGAATGGCCAAGCGCAAACAGGCTTGCATCCTGCAATGACAGGTTTGCAAAGGTTGTTCAATGAGGAGTCATTAAATATTGTGCAAGCGGTAGGATATCCTTCGCCTAATTTTTCTCACTTTAGAGCAACCGATATCTGGATGAGCGGATCTGCGAGTGATGAAGTTGTTACCACTGGATGGACGGGTCGCTACTTAAATACAGAATATCCTAATTACCCGGAAGGCTATCCTAATGAAACTATGCCCGATCCGCTGGCTATTCAAATAGGGTCTATTACTTCTCTTACTTTGCAAGGCCCTTCTATGAATATGGGCATGAGTATTACAAATCCTACCAGTTTTTATAATTTATTAGATAATATCGTAGACCCTGCACCGGATACGCCGATGGGGCATGAGTTAACTTATATCCGTACGATTGCCAATCAAACAAATTTATTTGCAGCACGTATAGTAGAGGCGGCAAGGCAAGTACCACAACAGGCTGCTTATCCTGATAATAATTACCTCGCAGAACAATTAAGAATAGTAGCCAGGTTAATAAGAGGCGGATTGAAAACAAAAATCTACATGGTGGGCATGGGCGGCTTTGATAACCATGCTTCGCAAGTAGAAGCAAGTGATACTTCCACTGGTGTACATGCAAATTTATTGCGAACACTTTCCGATGCGATTAAAGCCTTTATGGATGATTGCAAATTTTTAAAAATAGAAGAACGGGTAATGGGGTTAACGTTCTCTGAATTTGGAAGGAGAATCAAATCCAATTCCAGTATGGGTACGGATCACGGAGCTGCTGCACCCATGCTTATTTTTGGCAAAAATGCTGTACCAGGTATTACCGGTAATAATCCCACGATACCGGGTGGGGCTTCTGTAGCGGATAATATTCCTTTTCAATATGATTTCAGAAGTGTGTATGCTACAATATTGGAAAAATGGTTTTGTGTGCCGCCGGATACGTTACAAACTATTCTCTTCCGCAATTTTCAAAGCTTGAATATTGTTAATGATGCGGCTTGTACCGGGCAAACCAATGAACCCAACCAGGATGCCGGTAATCTGTTAATCAGTAACTATCCCAACCCTTTTACAGAATCTACTACGATTAGTTATACTACCCGTGGCGGCCATACGCTGATACAGGTGATTGATATGCTAGGCCGTGTGATCAAAACACTTGTCGATACCGATCTTCGGGTGGCGGGAACATTTACTACTACTTTCAATAGCGGAGGGTTGCCCAGTGGTGTATATTATGCTCGTTTGCAAAATGGTGCGGTGCAGCAGGTACGATCTATGTTGAAAGTAAGATAGGGAGTATTTGCGATGAATAGGTGATATTTGGCCCATGGAAATCACGTTTAATACACCGGCACTCTTATTCCCGGCGATCAGTTTGTTGCTACTGGCTTATACCAATCGCTACCTGGCATTGGCCGCATTGATACGCAAGTTGCATGATGAATATGCTGATGGGAAAGAAAATCATTTGCTACTGAAGCAAATAAAAATTTTGCGCATCCGTATTAATCTGGTACGGCAAATGCAGTTCCTTGGTGTATTTAGTTTTATCTGCTGTGTACTTACTATGTATGCGATCTATCAACAATGGATATTGGTAGTGAATTATAGTTTTGCTATAAGCCTGTTATGCTTTCTGGGGTCACTTGTTTTATCTCTCATCGAAATTACGCAGAGCACAAAGGCACTGGAATGGGAGCTAAGTGATATGGAGGGGTTGGATAATACCAATTTCTTTAAAGAAATATGGAAAGAAAAAATTAAAGGAAAAGAGTAAAGGATAGAAATGATAACAATACAGGAGTTGCTTACTAATCGGGGGCTTAACCAACAATCAAAAACAAAACTCGTTAGACATAAAGCTACACAGACTGATCTTTATAATCTTTACTGCACAGATAAGGAAAGCTTTTTAGCCTACCAGGAAAAACAAGCGAGAGATATTTTTAATGGGGTTGACTATATTGTTTCTTTTATTGGCGAAGGCGGAACATTTGCACGATTTATAGGCGTATTCAAAGTAGTAGGATGTAGAAAACTTTTAGAAAAAGAGCTAAGCATAGATGGAGGATTTACTGCTTTTCAATATGACATGGAAGAGCTTAGTGAGTTTGACGATCTTAAAGAAAGAGTAATAATTGATTGGGGAAAAGGTGCGATTAACTGGCATCAAAGCTTTGATAGAATTAAGGCAGTTGTAGAAATACATCCGGGTCTTCATTACCGGCAATTCACAGATTATTTTGACTTTATTCTTGGGTTTCGTCAACTTCAGGAAATTGTAACCAATCAATATTCCGACTGGAAGCGAATGCTTTCAGCAACAAAAGGAGTGTATCTTATCAATGATACTAAGACGGGAAAGTTATATGTGGGCTCCGCTTATGGCGATAACGGAATATGGGGTAGGTGGAGTTCTTATGTTTTAACTAAAGGGCATGGAGGAAATAAAATGTTGAAAGAGCTTATAAAAAGTGAGGCCAATTATGCGTATAACTTTCAGTTTTCTATTTTAATGCTACTGCCAAAAACAATAACAGCCGACCAAGCTTTTGAAAAAGAGAAACTCTTTAAAAGAAAATTAGGTACAAGCTCTTTTGGACTTAATAGTAACTAAAGACACTTCGAAGGTAAGAAGTATCTTTAGTGCTTACTAAGATTCGCTCACTATTTACTTATTCCGCTAATGGCTCTGCTTCTTCTGCAGGTTCTTCTATTATTTCCGTTTTTCTTTCTCCTATTTGCTGACGCCACATAGCATAGTAAAGTCCTTTTTCTTTCAACAACGATTCATGGCTACCGGTTTCTACCACATCTCCTTTTTCCAATACGTAGATACGATCGGCATGCATGATAGTGGATAAGCGGTGTGCTATTAAAATAGTGATCTGGCTTCCTTCCAGAGATACTTCCCGGATGGTATCGGTGATTTCTTCTTCTGTTAAAGAATCCAGCGCAGAAGTGGCTTCATCGAAAAGTAAGATGCGTGGCTTGCGTATCAGCGCACGAGCAATGGAAAGGCGTTGCTTTTCACCGCCGGATAATTTTAAGCCTCCTTCTCCTATCGCTGTATCCAATCCATTTTCAGCTCGGGAAAGTAAGTTTTGGCCGGAGGCTTTTCGCATGGCTTCCAGTAAATCAGCTTCGGTAGCCAACTGGTTGACAAATAATAAATTTTCACGTATGGTGCCAGAGAACAATTGTGTATCCTGTGTTACAAAACCTATTTGCCTACGCAGATCATCAAAGCTAATTTCATTTTCATTCATGCCATTGTACAGGATTTCTCCTGTAAGCGGACGATAGAGTCCTACCAGCAATTTCATTAAGGTTGTTTTTCCCGATCCGGAAGGGCCTACAAAAGCAATAGTTTCTCCTTTCTTTACACTAAAGCTGATATTGTTAATAGCAGGTTGCTTGGCTGATTGATGTTTGAATCCTACACCTTTGAAAGCAAGTGTAGTCACATCACCCAAATGGGTAGGGGTAGCCGATTGATGTTCTGGTTTTTTATTCATCAAATCCTGAAAATTGCCCAGCGATGCTTCAGCTTCCCGGTAAGTAAGAATGATGTTGCCAATTTCCTGTAAAGGGCCAAAGACAAAAAAAGAAAAAATCTGCATGGTAACTATTTGCCCTGGTAATAACTCATCCCGAAAAACCAGCCACATTAACATAAACAAAATAACCTGGCGTAACGTATTGACAAATGTGCCTTGCACAAAGCTAATGCTACGTATGCGTTTTACTTTGGTAAGTTCAAGGCCCAGTATTTTAAAGGTATTTTTATTTAAGCGCTCAATTTCCTGAGGTGCCAGCCCCAGACTTTTTACCAGTTCTATATTTCGCAGCGATTCCGTAGTAGCACCGGCTAAGGAAGTGGTTTGCGAAACAATATTTTTCTGAATGGTTTTTACTTTTTTGCTGAGAGCGTTGGAGATAAACATTAATAGGAAAATACCACCAAAATAAATAATGGGTATGCGCCAGTCAATGGTAAATGCATATACAGCAACAAATAAAATGCCTACTACTATTGGAAATAATACATTGATAAAAGTGGCAATGAACTTTTCCGTATCTGTTCTTACACGTTGCAGTATGCCCAATGTTTCCCCGCTACGCTGATCCTCAAACTCATGATAAGGCAATTTCATCGCGTGCTTCAATCCATCGGTGAAAATGGCGGCACCAAACTTTTGGGTAATAAGACTAAGTACGTAATCCTGAAATGCTTTGGCAATACGGCTTATCATGGCAATAGTGATGGATGCTACTAATAGCCACACCACTCCATAAACCATATCATTTTTTCCCAGCTTATTTACATAGCCCTCTTTGATAAAAAGATAGTCATCCCATCCCAGCGGCCCGGTAACGCCATCTGCCTGATGGAAAGTAGCGAGATCAACGAGCTTGCCAAAAATGATAGGATCCACCATAGAGAAGCCAATGTTGATAGCGGCTAAGAAAAGCACTAATGTCACCAGCCATTTATGTGGCTTGAGATAGAGGAATAAGATTTTCATTTTCTCGTTTTAACAGTAAAACCGGTTGCTGCGTTGCAAATATATAATTATACTATGCCTTC
>CAZPPM010000047.1:0-21758 GCA_964588445.1 uncultured Citrobacter sp. | reverse complement strand
TTTATTTTTACGCCGCAAAGAAACAAAAAAAGATTAAACTAACACCCATTAGTTTTAATTTCCTCAATAAGCTTATCAATTCTCTTTAGTCTATGCCGTTAAATGACATACAGCTTACCTCCAGAAATCTTACTGATTTATATACCCGCTCCCTTATACAGGAACCCGCTCCCGTAAAACTGAAAGAGGAGATTAAGGGAATGGCGACTCCGCCAACTGCGGAAGAATGGCCGTCCTTGGGAAACAATCAAAAAAATATTCTTATAGTAGTTACTCATACAACTATTGTTCACCTGCCAGATGATGAACTGGATTTCTTGGTAAAAATTCTAATGGCGTGTAAGCTGGGGCTAAATGATGTGGCTATTATTAACTACCACAATTATCAACAAGCAACTACAAAAATACTATTGGAAAAATTTAATCCGAAAAACGTATTACTTTTTGGTATCGACCCCATTAGTTTTGGCTTACCAGCAGGCTTCCCTCCATTTCAAATACAGCAACTGGCCGCTACGGGCTACTTATACGCTCCCCCCCTTTTACAATTGGTAGAAGATAAAAATTTAAAAGCACAACTCTGGACTTGCCTCAAACGCATTTTTGGAATTTAATCTTCTTTTATATTATCTTTTCGCCGGATAACAACTTGCCTATTTATCCTTTTTAATACCAACTGATGAAATTAATTTTTGCAACCAATAATCAACATAAAATAAATGAGATACGAGGCTTATTGGATCGCACTATTGAACTCATCACACTACAGGAAGCCGGTATAGACATTGATATTCCCGAGCCACATAACACACTGGAAGAAAATGCCACAGAAAAATCTATGGTCATTTATAAAATGACCGGTACTAATTGCTTTAGTGAAGATACCGGTCTTGAAGTTTTTTCGCTGAATGGCGAACCCGGAGTTAAAAGTGCCCGCTATGCTGGCGAACACAAATCATTTGAAGCCAACATTGATAAATTACTATCTAATCTAACGAATAGCTCAGACAGAACTGCTCGTTTCCGAACCGTCATATCTTTGCTGATAAATGGGAAAGAAATACAGTTTGAAGGCATTTGTAACGGCAAAATTATTGAACATAGAAGTGGTGTAAATGGCTTTGGCTATGACCCTGTTTTTATACCCGAAGGAGACGACAAAACATTTGCCGAAATGGACTTAGCAGGAAAAAACAAGTATAGCCACAGAAGAAAAGCTATGGATAAATTGATAGCCTATTTGAATAACCTGGAATAAAATAAAAAATTGTCTACAGAAAGCAACCATACTATACTTGAAAGCGACTTAATTGACGGGTGCATACGTGGCGATCGTCGAATGCAGGAAGAGCTGTACCGTCGATTTGCCCCACGCATGTATGCGGTTTGTCTGCGATATGCCAGTAATACGGAAGAAGCTGAGGATATTTTACAGGAAGGCTTTATTAAGATTTACAAAAAGCTGGACAGTTTCAGGCGAGAAGGCTCTTTTGAAGGCTGGATAAGGAGGGTTTTTGTGAACACGGCTATTGAGCATTTTAGAAGAAAAAAGTACTTGCAGCCGGTAACAGAAAAAGAAGAAGCAACACTTGAAGGCAATTATCTCTCAGTCTTGGATGAACTTGCCGAAAGAGATATCATGAATCTGGTACAACAATTATCGCCTGGATATAGAACCGTATTTAACATGTACGTAATAGAAGGTTATACACATAAAGAAATTGGCGACATGTTGGGTATTAGTGAAGGCACCAGCAAATCACAATTATCGAGAGCCAAGGTAATATTACAGGAACTAGTAAAGCAGTTTATAGAGCAACACAGAGGAAATACAAGGAAATAATGAAAAACTTATCTAAAAGGATGCATAACTACGAGGCACAGCCCAATCCTTCCTTATGGAATAGGATTGCAGATGTGCTTGATGAGTCCCATCTGCAAGACGAGTTTCCAAAAAAATTATACACTACTGCAACGCCTCCCCCTCCGCAGATATGGGAAGCAATAGAGAATCAACTAAACGAAAGCGAAACTACCGAAGCTCGTGTTGTTGTGCTCAAGAATAGGTCTTTTCATTGGTTACGATATGCTGCGGCTATTGTCATCCTTGGAGGCATTGCTTTTGGAATCATGAAATTTATCAATCCCGGTAATAGAGATTTCGGCATCGCTACATTACAGGAAGTTTTTGATACCAGCATCGACCAACCTATCCCCACCGAAAATCAAAATAAAGTAGAAAGTACTAACGAGGTTAATGAGACTTCTGTGTCTTCTATTACAAAAACGGCTCCCACTACAAGGGTACGATCCTACCCTGCAGCATACAGTGAAACAACTGAAGCATCACCCACTGCCTATGCTTCTTTCACGAATAATGAAATACAGGAAATACGCAATAATCCACTATATGCTTACGAGGATCATGTGCCCGATGTATCACAGCGATATATCTTGCTTATGACACCCGATGGAAATTTTATACGTCTTTCTAAAAAATTAAGCAACCTGGTATGCTGCGTAACAGGTGAAGAACAAGACACGGCCTGCAAGGACAAAATCAAAGCATGGCAACAGAAAATTGCAGACATGAATATGGCTCCTTCCCCCGGCAACTTTATGGATATCCTTAGTCTTGTATCGTCCATTAGTGAAAATGAGCTTTAAAAACTACGGCATCCTATCTTTACAGCTATAACCAAAAAAACTGTAATGAGCCGTATAAAAATTGAAATCCCCCAACAGTTTACTTTCTCCACTGCCATCCCCATTAGAATCACTGATCTCAATTATGGAGGCCATGTAGGAAACGATGCGCTGCTTTCAATTATTCATGAGGCTAGAATACAATATTTACACCATCACGGTTACACAGAAATAAATTTTGCAGGAGCCGGACTTATTATGGCCGATGTAGGTATTGAATTTAAGAATGAAGTGTTTTACGGCGATACGATTACTATCGCTATAGCTGCTACAAACTTTGGAAGAGTCAGTTTTGACATTTATTACAAACTCGAAAAAGAGAAAGAAGGCAATAGTATAAATGTAGCCTTTGCAAAAACAGGGATGGTGTGTTTTGATTATTCATTGAAGAAAATAACAGGCATCCCTTCCGAAGCTATTGCTAAGCTGAAAGTAGAGTAACACTCTATTTTTCGCTATGCCAAATTTTCCAGCTTTCTTCTGCTTGTATCACCAGCATATCGTAACCATTTTTTACGGTTGCTCCTTGCTCCTTACCTTTTTTCAGAAACAACGTTGTTTCCGGATTATACACAAGATCAAAAAGATAATGCTTCTCACTAATAGCGGCATAAGGAATAGGTGGCGCCTCCGTTACTGCAGGATACATACCTAAAGGTGTAGTATTGATAATAAGAGGATGCGCTGCAATTATTTCCGGCGTAAGCTGCTCGTAAGAATAACTATGAACACCCGGTTTTCGGGAAACGTAGTGATAAGTAATATTCATTTGCTCCAATACGTACTGTACAGCTTTTGCTGCACCGCCGGTTCCCAGTATTAATGCTTTGTTATGCTGTGGCTGCCACTTTTCCAGCAAGGATTGTTCGAATCCTTTCACATCCGTATTATAGCCTACTAACTTTCCATCGGTAATGCGGATACAGTTGCAGGCTTTAATTCGCTGTACTACTTTATCGGCACTATGCAATAGCGACACTACTTTCTCTTTATGTGGAATAGTAACATTGATGCCTCGCAATAGAGGATTGTTCTTGATAATCTCCGGCAATTTTTCAACAGACTCTATAGGAAAAAGCTCATATTTATTTTCTTGAGCCAGCCCCTCTTTTTCAAATTTTTCTGTAAAGAATTTTTTCGAAAAAGAGTGAGACAACGGATAGCCTATTAGCCCATATAGGTGCATTATACTTCTTTTTTATCCAAGTATAAGCTAAACGTGTCACCGCGCAAACCGATACGCATAGCTTCCATGGCAATTACTTCTGTAGGGGCAATATTTCCCAAGTTTACATTACAACCCAACAATTCAATAAAATAGAGTTGTTGTGCTTTTTGCGGTGCTTCCCAAATAATTCTGTCACCGGGGATTTGTGTTAATATTTCCTGTACGAGTCCTTCTCTTACCTCGCCCGATCCACGATAGATACCCACGTTCCCAGCTTCTCTTGCCTCGGCAATTACATAAGTTGCTCCAGCCGAAAGCTCTGCATCCATTTGTTCAATCCACTTATACGGCGGTATGATATGCGTAGCGTCCTTGCTACCTACTTCACTCAATACAGTACCGTGCTTGGTTAGCTTTTCAATATACCCGCATTTCTCTGTATGGGGAATAGTAATAGAGCCGTCACTTACCTCCATATAATCAATCCCAAACTCTTTGCACATAGCGATATAATCATCAAATTGATTACGGATAAGAAACGCTTCAAATAATGTGCCTCCAAAATAGATGGGCAGATCGTATGACTTATACAAATCTAACTTCTCCCGCAGATTAGGACTTACGAATGCTGTACCAAATCCCAACTTAATGATGTCAATATGCGGGTATGAAACGCTGAGAAAATTTTTAGCCTCTTGTGTGCTAAGGCCTTTGTCCATTACCATGGTAATACCGGAAGTGCGAGGACGCTGATTACGTTCCGGGATTTGAGAGAGGTTAAAATTCATTTGTTGCTATAGGTATTAATTTTTCCCGATCTATCTTTTACACTTAAAAATATATCGCCTTACTTCTACTACCGGGGAGCCTGTTTACAAATTAACTCTTTGCTATTTTTTACTGGCTGGCAAAAATAAGAAAGAAAAGATAAAAAAACTGTGTCCGCCGTCTGACTCTAAATTGGCTTATTTCTTTTATACCGGGCAATGATATCAATTATCTGGGCATTCTTTAAGCCGGATGGATACAATTCTACAAACTTCTTCAACAGCTTAGGAGCTACTTCCATCCCTTTTTCAAGGTATAAAAAGGCCTCTTTTTGTTTCTTTAGCATAAACAAGATTGCTGCCCGATAAAAAATAAATACGGGCTTATCGTTCGTTGCTTTAATAGCAATGTCCACCTGTACCAATGCCTCCTCGATAAAATTCGCTTCAAGCAGGCATTTTATCAAAGCCTCTCTTCCTGCAATATTTCTCGGACGAAGACTTACTACCGAAGAAAAAAACTGTATAGCTTCCTTGTATTGTTTTAGCTGCCCCTTGCTCTTACCCATTAATAAATTATACTCGGGCTGCAAGCGATGCATTCGCAAAGCACTTTCCAATTGCTTTATACAAGCATTCCATTGCCCCTCCTGATAATAAGTGTTGGCTATTTTAAAAAGCAACTTACTATCATCCTGATTTAAATGTGAGGCCTTGCGATAATAGAAACGTGCCTGTGCATAATTTTTCAGTTTCTCATAACAGTAACCAATCGCTTCATGTATTACCGCTTCGGGCTTGGAAAGTTCATTTACTTTCTCCAGTGCTTCGATGGCTTCTTTGTATTTGCGTAAGCGTATGTACGCATCACCCAAATTACGGTATGCGTAATCAAATTTTTCCTCTATCACTACCGCATATAAATAAGCGTCAATAGCTTTTTCATATAGCTTAAGCCCCTGATATGCTGCCGCCAGATTGAACCAGGCTAATTCGTTGTAAGGGTAATCATCAATAATCTTACGGTGTAAGCTTATGCTCTCCTCATTTCTTCCTGTAAAATCTGTCCAGAAACAAATCTTGTAAAGCGCCTCCTCATTATTGGGATCCATTTCCAGAATCACTTTCAGGCAGTCGAATATCCTGTCAAATTCTTCGTAATCATCGTACACATCAGCCAACTCAAAAAGTAACTCTATTTTCTCTTCCCCGTCAAAACGTTGTAGTGCATCTTCCAGCAACTCCACAGCCTTTTCCTGCTGATCCAGCGCCAGATAGGCATCCGTTTTTAATATGTAAATATTTATATCTAAGCTATCATACAATCCAGCCTGCTCCAGTATTTCAAGTGCCTCATTATAGTGGCGTATAGTTAGTAGAATATCTGCTTTGCGAACGAGGAGGGACGCAGAATAAGGGAACTGCTCAATAGCCAAATCAACCACTTCTCTGGCTTGGGTTATATCCTCTTTTTCTTCAAAATAACTAATCAGTTTTTCAAAAGCATCTTCTTCTATAAACGATTGATTATAACCACTTTTTAAATTTTCATAAAGTTTAAGCAATTCTTTCATTTGATCCTTATCTTCCTGATAAAAATTATCCATAGCCTGCTTTTTAGGTTATACAATATAAAAGAACTTAACTAGTTGATTTGCAATCCAACTTGCTGTATCAAGGTACAATATTACAACTAAAAAGGGAGCTCTTTATTTTCCCCATTTGTGAAAAAGATTTTTCAGTTTAGTGTAACATTTTCTTCACAGCAGCGTTAAATATGTATTAAAATAAAGGATAAGCGGTTTGTATTTATTTAGAAAGAAATGTTAACTTTGCTCTTACTTTGAAAACTACTTCTCACATATCATTAAATCTGGGTAAAAAAGCAATACTATGTTTGTTGCTCGCTGCCACAACCATAGCTTCTTTTGCTACATTGGGTGATGGCAAGAGAAACAAGGATAAACCAGAGATTAAATTACTTACACTTAAGTCTTCTGTAAAAGCAGAAACTAAGATAAGCTTACGTCAGAATTATTCTTTCCGCGGAAATCAGGTTATTGCTACTACAAAAGAACAATATATCAACCTGAATACTGTAGTTACCTATCAACAAGGCAATATCACTTATGTAATGCCTGTAAAGAAGAAAGTATTATTGAACGGTAAGTTGACGTTCAACCCTAATACAGCTACACGCTAAATATAAAGGTACAACCAGTTTAAGCTACCTATTCCCGCATCTCTATTTATACATTTCCCTTTTTCTTAATTACCTCCCCCTAAACTTTCCTGATACGTCATCACACGATAACCAGATTTAGGAAGATCAAATTTTGCTGCAGGAACTAAATTGAAGTTAATAGAAGAAACAGTGTAGGTTACTTTTTGCTTGCCCATAGTGGCCTCATACTGCATAGCCAAACCCGGCAGATTTTTGTGGAGATACTGAAAGTCCTTATTTACAGGTAAAAGATCTTTTGTAAAATATACTATAAAGCTACTTCCATCCGTCAGCTTCCCAATAGCTTTTTGACAGTTGTACCCTGCTATTGTCTTATACTCCTCTTCATACGTAAATGTAACGCCCTCATATTTCTTATTAGAAGTCTTCCATTCTTCAGCATTCATTTTTATTAAGTACTTCTGCTCACCATAATCCTTTAATACAGTGACATCGCCTGATTTACCATCTACTATGGTTGATTGTGTGCCAAGAGAACTAATCATCTCTGAACGGCTGGAATTACCTTTTAAATAGATCATGCTGATGGCACCATCCAGCAAATCTGCAGCTTTGGGCTTATCATCATTGGTATTAATAACAATATCGTATGTGATTGTGGCTTCTGTAAGCCTTTTTTGAGCTATGGATACGCTGGCTGTTGTCATAAACAACCCAATAAACAAAACTGAAATTATCTTTTTCATCTTCATTGATTTATCCGGAAATAAGACGAACCAATTTAAGCAATTAGTTGCAACTTCCGGGTCTATTCAATGATAAGACTTGCGAAAAAAGCAATAGTTACGAAAGAGGATAATAGGACAAGCCCTACAAAAATGTTATTTTTTCTTTTTCTGTTGCTCGTCTCGCATTTTCTTCTGCTGCTCCTGCATTTGCTCCAAGCGCTCCTGCCACTTAGATTTTGTTTTTGGCTTCTTTTTGTTTTCTTCAATTTTGGCCAAAATCTTATTATGATCAATAATATAATTCTGGATAATAAACTGGAGTACTAAGGTGATAATATTAGACACCGTATAGTACCAGGTAAGCGCCGAAGGAAGACTATTAAAAATAAATAATAAGAAAATGGGGAATACATAAGGCATGTACTTCAGGATCGGGTTATTTTGATCCGGCGTCATGCTCATGCTATATAAAGAAATAAGCAAGCTGGTAATCACAGCCGCAATGGTAAACAAGCTAAGATGATCTCCTAAAAGAGGAATATGTACTCCAAACTTGATGACATCATCAAAAGCAGAAAGATCCTTTGCCCACAAAAACTCAGCTCCCCTGAGGTCTACGCTAGAGCTAAAGAAGCTAAATAAGGCGAAGAAAATAGGTATTTGTAATAAAGCAGGGATACAACCGCCTAATGGATTCACACCGGCTTCTCTGAATAATTTCATTTGCTCCATACTCATCGCCTGCTGATCGCCACCATGTTTTTCTTTAAGCTTCGCAATCTCCGGCCTTAGAGCTTTCATCTTGGCACCACTTAAATAACTACGATAAGTAAGCGGAGAAATCAATAAACGAATAAAGAGCGTAAGGAATGCAATTACCCATCCATAGTTGCTCACAAAACCTTTCAGGAAATTCCACACCGGCATTACCACATACTTGTTGAGGGGGCGAACAAAAGCGTAAGGCCCCTGACCAAGGTTAACGATTTTTCCCATTTGCAAATCATACTTGGTCAACGTGTGATAATCGGATGGTCCGTAAAAAAGACTAAAACCCGCTTTGCCTGTTGCCGGCATAGCTAAGCGCATATTCGCTACCGATTGAACAACAATCTGCTTATCACTCTCAGGCATTGTCCAGGTTATTTTCCCGCTGGAAAAATTTTCCTTGGTAACTAAAAATGTATTAAAGAAACGTTGCCTTACACCTATCCATTGAGTAGGCTTGGAAAAATCAACACTACTTCTACGACCGATAGTATGATAATCAAACTCACCATCTTCTACATAACCTATCTGTGTATTTTGCCTTTCAAAACTTAAATCCGATTCCTGCTGTGCAGCAGTGTATTCCCACAAAACATTCATCACACCCTGTGTAAGTAAATCGTTGCCTACAAGTCCTACCTCAAAATCGATCATATAATCACCCGGCTTAACAGTATAGGTATGTGTAACCGATGCTGCGCTCGTACTATCTGATGGTTTTAGTACAAAAACAACACTTATACTGCTATCTGGATTATTAGTAATTACTGCTGGCTGAAAATACAAATCGGCTACCTGCGCACTCTGGTTATTTCCGGTGTTGATGGCGTAGCTTATCTTATCAGCAGCGTCTTCAGCCAGTCGCACATAACCGCTGTCTTTATTCTTATAATTATTTAATTCTACCCATTTAGGTTGGCCTCCTTTGTTAGTAAAAGCAATACGCAATAAATCTGTACTTACTTCTACGACCTGCTCTATACCTTGGGCAGCCTCTTTAAAACTTCCGGCTTTTGTAACACGGTTAAAGGAATCAGCTTTGGCAATATCTGCCTGCTGTACAAGGGTATCAAGCTTCGGCCTATTGGCAGCGGCAATAGAGTCGGCTACTGCTTGTTGCTGGCGAAATGCGGCCTGCTCTTTATTTGTATAATAAAAGTATCCAAAAAATAAGGTTGCCAGTACGACAAAACCTATGACTGTATTCCTATCAAACTTCATCCGGTGGAAAAATTTAAAGACCGCAAAGATAGGGAGTTTGCAATGGAGTGAAGCCAGTTTAACCGGTAATTGCGTCCTGTTTGCCGATCCTTACTAAACCGTCAATGAAAAAGGTGATTAAGAGATGCTTAGGCTATTTCTGTTTTAAATGCTTGTACTTTGCTTGTCGCTGTTTTCTCTGCTACGCCTTTGGCTGCTTTAATAAAATCTACAAAAACGGGGTGTGGATTTTCTACTGTACTTTTTAATTCAGGATGATACTGCACTCCCACAAAAAAAGGATGGTTCGGTAATTCTACTATTTCCACCAATCCGGTAGCAGGATTTTTTCCACTAGCTACCATGCCGCCCTGTTCAAAGCGAGCCAGGTATTCATTATTAAACTCCCAGCGATGACGATGGCGTTCCGTTATAGCATTTACACCATAAATGGTATGTGCCAATGTGCCTTCTTTTATATGGCAGGGATAAGCGCCTAACCGCATAGTGCCGCCTTTCGCTTTTACCTGTTTTTGCTCTTCCATAAGGTCAATTACAGGATCTTTTGTATTGGGCTCCATCTCTGTAGAATGCGCTTCAGTAATGCATAATACATTTCTTGCAAATTCAATTACCGCCATCTGCATACCCAGACATATGCCAAAGAAAGGCAGGCCTTGCTCGCGGGCATATTTTACTGCCGTAATCTTTCCCTCTACTCCACGTATGCCAAACCCCGGTGCTACTAATAACCCATCAAGTCCCGATAGTTTTTCAGAAACGTTGGTTTCGGTTATATACTCACTATGTACATTCACCACCTGTACCTGGCACTCATTAATAGCCCCTGCATGTACAAAAGCTTCAAGTATAGATTTATAAGCATCCTGCAATTCCAGGTACTTACCAATAAGCCCAATGGTTACTTTGCTCTTAGGATATTTAAGCTTATCCAAAAACTCTTTCCAACGAACAAGTTCCGGCTCTTGATAGTTGGTGATGTTCATTTTTTTCAAACAAATCACATCCAGCTTTTCCCGCATCATAATCAGCGGTACTTCATAGATAGTGGAAGCATCCATTGCTTCTATTACTGCTTCTGTTTTCACATTACAGAACAAGGCAATTTTTCTGCGTAATTCTGGCGTAAGTTGCTTTTCTGTACGGCATACTATAACATCGGGATGCACTCCTTCCTGACTAAGCAGGCGCACACTATGCTGTGTGGGTTTTGTTTTTAATTCCTTTGCCGCTTTTAAGTAAGGGATTAGCGTAAGATGCACTACAACGCTATCCTCCTCTGGTAGTTCCCATTGTAATTGGCGCACTGCCTCCACAAAAGGTAAACTCTCAATATCGCCTACGGTACCACCAATCTCTGTGATAACGATATCGTATTTACCATCCTGCCCCAGCACCATCATTCTCCGCTTTATCTCATCAGTAATATGGGGCACTACCTGGACCGTTTTACCCAAGTAAGCGCCTTCTCGTTCTTTATTAATAACAGTTTGATAAATGCGACCTGTAGTCACATTATTTGCCTGAGAAGTATGTAGGTTTAAAAATCTTTCGTAGTGACCTAGATCTAAATCTGTTTCTGCACCATCTTCTGTAACATAACACTCGCCATGCTCGTAGGGATTGAGTGTACCGGGATCAACATTGATGTAAGGATCAAATTTTTGAATCGTAACTCTTAAACCACGAGCCTGTAATAATTTAGCTAATGAAGCCGCTATAATACCCTTACCCAATGAAGATGTAACACCACCCGTTACAAAAATATACTTCGCCATAAAATGGTCAATTTGTCATTTTATAAAAGATTGTCTTAGTATTGATTATCTCAATAAAGACTTTAAAAACCCAACTCAATTTCAGAAAATAAGCCCCACCCGTTGACCATCGGAAAGTGCATAGGAAGAAACTTCCGGGAGGTCATGCAAAACTAATCGTTTTTTAGAGCTTAAAAAAACGAATTTTAATTTCTTATGAATTAAAATTGACTTAAATGTTACGGAGTAGGGAAAACAACTATTACTCTTTTGCAATTTTTTTATAGCTGGCGACTATGCCCCTTATTAATGATGAGCTAAAACCCCTATGCTCCATTTCATTAAGACCTGCAATGGTGCAGCCTTTGGGCGTAGTTACTTTATCAATCTCCTGCTCAGGATGACTGCCTTTTTGTAATAAAAGCTCGGCAGCACCTTTTACCGTTTGCGCAGCAATAAGTGAAGCCGTCTTTGCATCAAACCCTATTTCGATTCCTCCTTGAATATTGGCCCGGATATAGCGCATAGCATAGGCCGTGCCGCAGGCTGCCAATATGGTGGCGGCTTCCATTAGCTTTTCGTCAATGCTCACTACCTTGCCCACTGTTTCGAAAAGCTTGTTTACATATTTTACCGTATCTGCATCAGCTCCTTTATTGCAAATACAGGTCATGCTTTCATTTATTGCAATTGCCGTATTGGGCATTGCCCTGAAATAAGCCGTCTTCTTTTTTACAATCGCTTCCATTTCCTCTATCAGCACCCCGGTCACTACAGAAATCAATACTTTTTCGGCATTCAACTCTTCGTTTATCAAGTTCAATACCTCCGCTGCCTGAAAAGGCTTTACCGCAAGAATAATGATGTCTGATTCTTTTACAGCCCCGACATTATCCGTCGTTATTGTTACGCCCTTTTCTTTTAACGTAGTAAGTGCATTACTGTTTCTTCGGGTTACAATCAATTCTTCTGGCTTGGAAAAACCACTACTTAATAAGCCTTCTGCTATGGCTCCTCCGAGATTTCCTCCTCCAAGTATAGCTATCTTTTTACTCATATACTTTAGATAACACCCAGCGCATCACCTGCGCTTTCTTTAATTAATTGTTTTTCGATAGCAACATCGTACATGTTTTTCCAAACTACACTATTGCTCCAATGTTCTCCATCTATTACAATATCGCCGGCCGTCACTACTCCTATTTTTTCATGGGGAAAATCACCCAGCTTTTGCTCAAACTCTTTTACCTTATCAATAGAAACACTCACCACCAAACGACTTTGCGCTTCACCAAAAAGCCAGGCATCTTTTCGCACGCTATTGTTACTGATAACAGAAAAACCTAATTCTTTGGGGAAGGAAGACTCCATAAGTGTAACGAACAAACCTCCTTCGCTCACATCCTGTGCCGATCGTATCAATTTTGCAATAATCAATTCACCTAGCTTTTGCTGTAAGCGATACTCTTCTTCCAAATCAAAATGAGGTGCTGGAGAAAAAGCTGTACCTAAAATTGTATGTAAATACTCAGAGCAATTAATATCATTACGAGAAGTACCCAGTAAATACAAAACATCACCTTCCTCTTTAAAATCAAGCGTCATCTTCTCATTGATGTTTTCCAATAGTCCTACCATACCAATAGTAGGAGTAGGATTCACAGGGCCATCAGGATTTTGATTATAAAAACTCACATTGCCACCCGTAACTGGCGTATCAAACCTGCGACAAGCCTCGCCCATTCCTTTAATGGCATTTACAAACTGATAGTACACTTCCGGATCATATGGGTTGCCAAAGTTCAGACAGTTGGTAACTCCTAACGGAGTGCCCCCGCTACAAACAATATTTCTTGCCGCTTCACTTACGGCAATCATGGCTCCTTTATAAGGATCTGCATATACATAACGACTATTACAATCGGTAGATATAGCAATACCCTTGGTAGTTCCCTTTACCAGTACAACAGAAGCTGCAGTCGGCGCATTCGTTGTTGTATTACCAGTACCTACCATGCTATCATACTGCGTATATATCCATCTTTTGGAAGCTATAGTGGGTAATGCGATAAGTTGCTTAGCCACTTGCCTTAAATCCTGAGGCATTGCAGGTAACTCCGTAAAAGATTTTATTTTAGTAAAATATTCAGGCTCTTTATAAGCACGATCATATTGCGGGGCTCCGCCTCCTAGTACCAACTCATATGCAGGTATTGTTGCCTCCAATTCTCCATGCATATAAAACTGCAACAAGCCGTCATCCGTTACTTCACCAATAACAGAGCAAGGCAAATCCCATTTATCAAAAACATCCTGCACTAGCTTTTCTTTACCTTTCTCGGCAACAAGCAACATGCGTTCCTGACTCTCGCTTAGCAACAATTCCCAAGCCTTCATATTTTTTTGACGGGCAGGCACTTTATCTAAATCAATGCGCATACCCACTTCTCCTTTGGCACTCATTTCTGCAGTAGAGCAAATAATTCCTGCTGCGCCCATATCCTGCATACCCACTACAGCCCCCGTTTGTATCACTTCAAGACAGGCTTCCAACAACTTCTTTTCCTGAAAAGGATCACCTACCTGTACTGCAGGCAAATCTTGTGCACTCTCTTCAGTAATATCAGCTGAAGCGAAAGAAGCTCCTCCTATCCCATCTTTACCGGTGGCACTGCCTACAAACATTACAGGATTGCCTTTGCCCAAAGCCGTAGCAGAAACGGTCTCTCCCGCTTTCACTATGCCCACGCTCATGGCATTTACCAGCGGATTGGTATGATAGCACTGATCAAAGTATATTTCTCCACCTACGGTAGGTACACCAAAACAGTTCCCATAATGGCCTATACCGTGTACCACGCCAGCTAATAAATGTTGTGTTTTCGCTTCTTCCAATCGGCCAAAACGTAAGGAATTTAACGCTGCGATAGGCCTCGCACCCATAGTAAAAATATCCCGGTGTATACCCCCTACCCCGGTTGCCGCACCTTGAAAAGGCTCAATAGCAGAAGGGTGATTATGTGATTCTATTTTAAAAACTACACCCAGTCCATCACCAATATCCATTAGCCCGGCATTTTCCTCTCCTGCTTTTACAAGCATTCGTTTGCCTTCCCGGGGAAGTGTTTTCAACCATTTTATCGAATTCTTATAGCTACAATGCTCACTCCACATAGCACTAAAAGCACATAACTCATTAAAATTGGGCATCCTGCCAAGCTTTTTTTGAATAAGCTCAAATTCCTCTTCGGTTAGCCGTAATTGCTGGGCTGTCTTTAATGTTATTTCCATGTATGATGAAACAGATTTATCAGAAGAAATGCAAAGCTAAGGATTCTGTGACGAGATACAGGAACAGAACTTCGTAAAACTATTGACAAGATATTCCCGTAAGCTCCGCAGCCGCAATTAAGTTTAGTTCAAATAATTATCTCTATTTTGCAAAAAAAAGTTATTGGAATACCTTCTTTTTACCGGCTATCTGATTTTTTTCTGCTGGCTTGTTACCAAAACAAAATTTTTTCTGAATGCGGGGTTTACCAAGTCCCAGTTAATCATACTTTTTTTACTTAAGGTAATTGCGGGTATTTTTTATGGATGGGTAGGCATTTATTATGCAGGAACTGCGCAAATGGTTGACACCTGGAATTACCATTATCAAAGCATTGACGAATACAATCTGCTAGGAACTAACCCCACTGAATATTTCACTAATCTCTTTCAAAATAATTACGAAAAAGGCTATTTGGATTTTTTTGGTTCAAAGGATTCTTACTGGAACGACTTAAAGGCTAATTTCTTTACAAAACTTTTATCCGTATTCAATATATTTTCCTTTGGCTACTACTACGTTAATGTTATTTTCTACAATTTCTTAGCCTTCTTCGGCCCTATTGCCTTTTATCGCATCATGCGGGATTTATATCCCCAAAGAAAACTAACCGTACTCATTGGTAGTTTTTTCATTCCCTCTTTCTTTTACTGGTCCTCCGGCTTACACAAAGAAGGCTTGCTCTTTATGAGTATCGGGTTGATAGCCTATGTCATCTACTTTGGACACAAACGAAAAAACTATAACTATAAAAGCTATTTACTCTTATTCATCAGCTTTCTCTTTTTATTTATTCTAAGGAGTTTTGTTTTTGCTATCCTAATTCCGGCTGTAATCGCTTGGCTATTGGCAAATAGGGTAAAATGGAAACCCGCCTATGTTTTTGGTGGTATTTACGGCACTTTTCTATTACTCTTTTTTACTACACGCTATATTCATCCTGAACTTGACTTCCCTACTGCTGTAGTAAAAAAACAACAGGCATTTATTCAAAACGTAGGAAAGACAACCATTCCTGCAGACAACCTGGAACCTACTGTTCTCAGTTTTATTAAAAGCATACCGCAAGCTGTCAGTTTTTCAAGTTTACGTCCTTATCCTTCTGATATTATACACCTCCTCTCATTAGTGGCAGCGGCTGAGATTTTGCTTATTATCTTTTTATTACTTGTGTTTATTTTCTTTAAACGACCGGAACCTTTTTTCTCCAGCGCTGCTATTTATTTCTTTGTTTTCTTTAGTGTTTCCATGTTGTTGGCTATTGGTTTTAGTGTAAATAATCTGGGCGCTATTTGTCGTTATCGTAGTATCATTTTCCCACTTATACTTACCCCGGTTATTGTAAATATAGACTGGAACAGATTTTTCCAGTTATTTACAAAGCCCGACAAAAACTATACAAACGGAACTTAAATTTGAACGCTCAAAATAAATTTTGCTTCCAATGATATCACATGCAGAGATAATACAGCAGGCCTGGAAGGCATATGATTCCTCTCGCAAAATTTCTCGTATTGAGGATATTAGTGCATTGGTATCTACCAATCATGTGTACAATATTACTTTTGAAGATGAAGATATTATAATCGCTAAGCTATCTTCCTTTGGGAAATATGAGCATTTCAAAGAAGATCATCGCATTATCCACAGCCTTGCTAATAACCTATTGTACCCTTTTGAGAACTTGTTGGCCAAAAGCCTTTTAAAAAACAACCGTGTTTTCACCTTTCGATTTAAAAAAGGAAGAACAGATGCCTGGGTCGTTTTTTATAATCCCAGCAGGGTGATGCAACGATTGCCGCGCCGACTTGAAGAAAGTACAATTAAAAGTATGGGGCGACAGATAGGAAAATTTCATTTAGCCTGTAGTCGTATAAAAAACGTTCTACCCAAAAGCAGCAAAACGCTCCGCACAGATATTAATACTTTACAGGAACAACTCGAAAAAAACGAGAAAAAGTTTGGTACACGGCAACAGATAGAACTACTTAATAAACATTGCGAACTATTTTTAAAAAACAGAAATAAATGCAATGCCGGCTCCTTTGAATTGATACCTGTTTTTATTGATTGGAATATCGGAAATTTCTCGGTTGTAAACAAACATGAGCTGTACAGTCGCTGGGATTATGACTGGTTTAGAATGAGTAGCCGTATGTTGGATTTCTATTTCTTTAGTCGGGTGGTAAGCGATGCAGGTGATAAAACAGTATTTAGCTACCTGATTAATCCCATGATGGAAGATCGCTTTTTATTATTCCTTACAGAATATCATAAAGTAAACCCTCTTACCGCTAATGAAATTCGTTTTCTACGGGAGGCTTATCGCTTTTTTATTTTAAACTATGTAGTGAAAGACGGCAACTATTTTTTCAACGAACAGTATGCAAAGAAATTAAGAGCCGAAGCACTTACTATTTATTTACCCTCTGTAGATACCGATTTTGACCCAGAAAAAATTATCAAACATTTAAAAATAAAAACAACGTAAGAGAACCTCGCCTGCCTGCCTTAAAACCAATTGAAGCATTATTAAAATAACGAAAATGAAAGACTTCAAATCCTTACTGCTCAATTATCGTTTTATTTTTTTCGACGCTTATGGCGTTATCCGCAATTACAATGGTCTTATACCGGGAATCAAAGACACATTTGACTGGCTGGACAAGGAAGGAAAAGATTATTTCATTATTACAAATGACGCCAGTAGAAGTCCGGAATTATTGCTAGAAAGTTATCATAAAGCCGGCCTTACCTCTATACAGTCCGACCGCTTTATTTCCTCAGGCATGCTGGCGAAAGAGTTTCTCGATCTCAAAGTAAAAAAGGGACTGGTAGCCTATATGGGCACCGAAAATTCCGCCCATTATATTGAACATCCTGGCCTTGAGATAATACCAATACAGCAAGTAAATGAAAAAAATATTGACAAGATCACTGCATTGGTTTTGCTCGATGATGAAGGCTTTGCTTGGCAGGAATCATTAAATAAAGCTGTGAATCTTTTACGACTTAAAAACATTCCCGCCATTGTCGCTAATCCTGATGGCGCTTACCCTATTTCCCGTCAGGAAGTTGGTATTGCCATTGGTGGCTTATCCTGGATGATTGAAAAAATAACCGGAAAAAAGTTCTTCCGGTTTGGCAAGCCAGATTCCCAGATTTTCATGTTTGCCTGGGAAATGGCCAAAAACAAATATCCAGAGCTTACTAAAAAGGACATACTAATGGTGGGTGATACGCTGCAAACAGATATACTGGGAGGAAACAAATTTGGACTAGATACAGTATTGGTACTCAGCGGAAATATTTTGCCCGAAGATGCCGATACCCGAATCGCCTCCTCCGGCATAACACCTACTTATATATGCGACTCAGCTGTTATAGACAAGCAATTAAATATATATTCTAAATAAAAATAATATTAAATATTATCATCAATATACCTGTTTTTTTACCCATATAGGTTATTATTTTTGATTTTTTGGCGATAACTCACACTTGTTAATGAATATTTTCAGTAAAATTGCTGAATAAACATATTCATTAACAAAACTCCTTTCTAAACTTATGTCAGCAGCCAAGCTAGAGTATATATGGCTGGATGGATACAAACCCACCCAAAGCCTTCGTAGCAAAACCAAAATTGAAAAAGATTTTAGCGGAAAGCTAGAAGATTGCCCCATGTGGAGTTTTGATGGTTCCTCTACCGAACAGGCACCCGGTGGATCTTCGGACTGTCTTTTAAAACCTGTTTTTATTTGCCCAGATCCCCAGCGTAAAAATGGTTATTTGGTAATGTGCGAAGTTTTAAACGCTGATGGCACACCTCATGCTTCCAATGGCCGTTCTTTAATCGAAGATGATGATAACGATTTTTGGTTTGGCTTTGAGCAAGAATACTTTTTGTGGGACAATCAAACCAACAAGCCTCTTGGCTTTCCTGCCGGCGGATTCCCTAGTCCGCAAGGTCCTTACTACTGCTCAGTAGGCGCAGCAAATGCTTATGGAAGACATATTATTGAAGAGCATTTGGATGCTTGCCTTGATGCAGGCCTGAATGTAGAAGGCATTAATGCTGAAGTTGCTGCTGGCCAGTGGGAATTCCAGATATTTTCCAAAGGAGCAAAACAAGCAGGCGATCAAATATGGATTGGCCGCTATTTACTGGAAAGAATAGGCGAAAAATATAGCGTATCCATCAACTGGCATTGTAAACCACTTGGTGCTCTTGACTGGAACGGAAGCGGCATGCACGCCAACTTCTCTAATTCACTTTTGCGCAATGCGGGAAGCAAAGAAATCTTTGACAAAGTCTGTGAAGCATTTCGTCCGGTTATTAAAGAACATATTGATGTATATGGCGCCGATAATCATTTGCGACTCACCGGTAAGCATGAGACAGCCAGCATTCATGACTTTAGTTATGGCGTATCTGATCGCGGAGCCTCTATACGTATACCTGTAATTGTGCCTGCAAAAGGCTGGAAAGGCTATTTGGAAGATCGCCGCCCCAACTCTGCTGCAGATCCTTACAAAGTAGCTGCCCGTATTATTAAAACAGTAAAATCAGTTCAATAACTACAGTTACATTACAATACCTCGAAAAGCCCCTTGTCATAACAAGGGGCTTTTTACTTTAGAAAACGGCAAATTATTATTCACAGTCCATTATAATCTTATCTATAAACTGTTTTTTAAGTATTTTCACAACTTTATCCTTACAATTGTTCATATTAATTTTTAATTACATACAAAATGTCGTTACGATTTACAGCACTGAACAAGCTTTCCGGCAACAGTTCAGAAATTACGCAGGAAACAACCACCACAAAGATTACTGCCATTTTTGGAGAGAACGTTTTTGACTTAAAAAAGGCTCGTCAATTCTTAAGCGATGAAGCTTATAAAAGCCTACTTGCCTCCATTCGTGCAGGACAAAAAATTCAACGTAACGTAGCGAACCAAATCGCCAACGGCATCAGAGCCTGGGCCGAAACCAAAGGAGTTACCCACTACACACACTGGTTTCAACCACTTACCGGCACTACTGCCGAAAAGCACGATTCGTTTTTTACCTTAAAAGGCGACGGCACCCCTATTGAGGAATTTGAAGGAGATACATTAATACAACAAGAACCAGATGCTTCGTCTTTCCCTAGTGGAGGCCTAAGAGCTACTTTTGAAGCAAGAGGTTACACAGCATGGGATCCTTCTTCTCCACCCTTTATTATGGATATCGGTAGCGGTAAAACCCTTTGCATTCCTACCATTTTTGTATCGTACACCGGAGAATCTTTAGATTACAAAGCTCCTCTCTTAAAAGCTATAGATGCACTAAATAAGGCTGCAGTAGATGTATGCAATTATTTTGATAAAAATATTTCACATGTATCGGCTACGCTTGGCTGGGAGCAAGAGTACTTTGTAATTGATGAAGGATTGTTTACTGCCAGGCCCGATTTGGTCATGTGTGGCAGAACAGTATATGGCCACAATTCTGCCAAGAATCAGCAATTAGAAGACCATTATTTTGGTTCTATACCCGATCGCATTTTTGCTTTTATGCGGGAACTGGAAGAAGAATGTTACAAACTCGGTATTCCTCTACGCACTCGTCACAATGAAGTAGCACCTGCACAATTTGAATGTGCGCCTATCTTTGAAGAGATCAATCTTGCAGTCGATCACAACACGTTATTAATGGATGTGATGAGCCGCGTTTCCGCAAGACATAAACTACGTATTCTTTTTCACGAAAAACCTTTTGCAGGCATTAATGGTAGTGGCAAGCATAATAACTGGAGCATGGCTACGGATACTGGTGTAAATCTTTTAGCGCCAGGCAAAACACCCAAAACCAATTTGATGTTTCTTACATTTTTTGTAAACGCCATCAAAGCGGTACATGATTATGCTGATTTAATGCGTGCTTCTATTGCTTCTGCACAAAACGATCATCGCCTGGGAGCTAATGAAGCACCGCCTGCGATTATATCAGTATTCATCGGACAATATTTAAGCAAAGTATTGGAAGATGTCAAAGAAAGAGTAAGCGATAAATTTGATGAGCAGGATGAAAGCATGCTTAAAATTGATATCCATAAAAGCATTCCGGAATTGCTGATGGATAATACCGACAGAAACAGAACTTCTCCTTTTGCCTTCACTGGCAACAAATTTGAGTTTCGTGCCGTAGGCTCCAGCGCCAACTGTGCTAATCCGATGACAGTATTAAATACTATCATGGCAGAAACACTAAAGAACTTTAAAGAAGAAGTAGACTCGCTAATCGAAAAGGGAGACAAAAAAGAGATCGCTATCATGCAGGTGATACGCGAATACATTGTAAGCAGTGAAAAAGTTTTATTTGAAGGAGATGGCTATAGCGAAGCTTGGGAAAAAGAAGCAGAGAAAAGAGGCTTACCTAATTTAAAAACAACACCGATTGCGCTGGACGGCATGATCACCGACAAAGCAAAAATTCTTTTTGAAAAAAACAAGATCTATACGCACGAGGAACTGGAAGCCCGCCACGAAATAGAACTGGAAAAGTATATTAAGAAAGTACAGATTGAAGCTCGTATCATGGGCGAACTGGCGACCAGCCATATTCTTCCCCCGGCTATCCGTTATCAAAATTTATTAGCTAAAAATATTAACGGTTTACGCAATGCAGGTTTAGACGAGTCGGCTTACAGTAATCAACGGCAGATATTAGATAAAATATCAGAACATATCAACAAAGCCAGCGATCTGGTAGAGCAAATGATAGAAGCTAGAAAAATTTGCAATGTGATAGAAGATACCAGAACTAAAGCTATAGCTTACGAAAGCCAGGTAAAAGCTGCTTTCTTTGATCAAATCCGTTACCATGTTGACAAACTGGAATTATTGACGGACGACAAGGAATGGTATTTACCTAAGTACAGAGAACTTCTCTTTTTGAGATAATTTAGGATAAGTAATAATGAGGCAATAAAATAAAAGGAGTCGCTATCAATTATAGCGACTCCTTTTATTATCGTTATTCTTTTCCTACGGCAGCTCTTTGATTTTAATTTTCTTCCAACGCACTTTGATGCCACCCCCATCGTGTATTTGCAAAGCAATAAATCCGTTAGCTT
>CAZPPM010000046.1:0-21883 GCA_964588445.1 uncultured Citrobacter sp. | reverse complement strand
TGTTTAACGCTGTTAAATTTCTATTTATGTCAGCAAAAATCCGACTGCAACGCCACGGGTCAAAGAAAAGACCCTTCTACTTTATTGTAGTGGCAGATTCCCGCGCACCACGTGATGGAAAATTCATTCAAAAACTTGGCACTTACAATCCGCTTACTGTTCCTGCAACTATTTTGCTGGATCGTCAGAAAGCATTGGAGTGGCTGAACAAAGGAGCTACGCCTACAGATACTGTTCGTCGTATCCTTAGTTTTAAAGGAGTATTATACCTGAAGCATTTGCTTCGCGGTGTAAGCCTTGGTTTGTTCGATGACGCTACTGCAATGGAGAAGTTCACAAAATGGAGCGCAGAACATGACGCCCAAGTGAAAAAACGCCAGGAAGAAGCTGCCCGCAACAAAAGAAGCCGCCGTCCTATGGGTCGTAGACCTGAAAGAAGAACGGAAGGTGAAAATGGGAGTGAAGGATAAACTTATCTGATATCCACGGATACATCCGTCCTGAAAGTTTGTAAAGCGACAATGAAAATTGTCGCTTTTTTTGTGCTGTCATTGCCATCTGCTGATTGTAAAACAATCATTCGCTACATTGCTCATCTCTACCTTTCTGTTTTTATATAAGTGAGAGGTCTAAAAACCCTTTTAGCGGTAAGCGGGTCTATTAAGTTTTTTTATAGCTTTAGTACGCATATAGCACTTTATCCTGCTAGAATATGCTTTGCTATTCCCTAACTAACTTATTATACAATGAAAAAACAAATCTTTGCTAACCATCCTTTTTCGGTTGTCGCATTTATGGCTGCCTGCCTATTATTAGCTTGTAACAACGATGATAAAATGAAAAAAACAGTATATGAATGGCCGCAGGACATCGCCGCTCCTATTGCAGAAAAGAAGCCAAAAGAACTATCCGCCCATGGAGATATACGTGTCGATCCTTATTACTGGCTGAATGATTATTTCAAAAAAGGGCCGGATAGCAATGCGGTTGTTGACTACCTACAAGCCGAAAACAGGTATTATGATACTATGATGGCTGGCACCAAAAAGTTTGAAGATGATTTATTCGCAGAAATGAAAGCCCGTGTGAAAGAAAAAGATGAAAGCGTTCCTTATTTTAGAAATGGCTACTACTACTACTCCAGGACAGAGGAAGGAAAGGAATATTATATTCTTTGCAGAAAAAAAGAAAGGCTGACAGCACCAGAAGAGATATTGCTTGATGTAAATACTATGGCCGATAAACACTCCTTCTTTGCTATAAGAGGCACTTCTATAAGCCCGGACAACCAATTAATCGCCTATGGCGTGGATACTATAGGGCGTAACGAGTTTACCATTTACATCAAAAACATCCAAACAGGTGAATTTGCAAACGAAAAAATAAGTCGCACAGAAGGAGCTTCTGTCTGGGCAGCGGATAACAAAACATTTTTTTATACGTCTAAAAATCCAAAAACTTTATTGTCCGAAAAAATCAAGCGCCATATACTGGGTACCGATCCCATGAGTGACATAACCGTTTATGAGGAAAAAGATCCCAGCAACTTTTTATCCATGCGAAAAACAAAGTCTGAAAAATATATTGTTATTGATTCCAGAAGTACTTTATCCTCGGAGCAACGATTTATCGCTACCGATCAGCCTTTATCCTCCTTTAAAGTTTTTCAACCAAGAATAAAGGATGTTTTATATAGCATCGACCATGCTAATAATCAGTTTTATATCCGAACCAACCTGGAGGCAAAAAATTTTAAAGTAATGACTACTCCGGAAAATAAAACAGACCTCACATCCTGGAAAGAGCTAATCGCACACAAAGACAGCGTGTTGATACAAGGTCTTGAAATGTTTAAAAATTTCATTGTTGTATCAGAAAGAAAGAATGGATTAACACAAATTCATGTCATAAATTCTACTACCGGCAAGGATCATTATATACAGTTTGGCGAGCCTACCTATGACGCATCGGTAGCTTATACACCAGAATTTAATACAGACACTGTACGCTACAATTATACGTCTCTGGTAACTCCTTCCTCTGTTTTTGATTATAACATGGCCACACAAGGAAAAACACTTAAGAAAGAAAATGAAGTAGTAGGCGGGTATAATGCAGACAATTATACTTCAGAAAGATTATATGCTACAGCTAGTGATGGAAGCAAAGTGCCTATTTCCATCGTATATAAAAAAGGAAGTAAAAAAGATGGCAAGATGCCCCTTCTCCTATATGGCTATGGAAGTTATGGCTATAGCATGGACGCGGGTTTTAGCAGTTTAACGTTAAGCCTTCTTGATAGAGGTTTTGCGTTTGCCATAGCTCATATTCGCGGAGGGCAGGAAATGGGGCGTCACTGGTATGATGATGGAAGAATGTTTAAAAAGAAAAACACGTTTACAGATTTTATTGATTGTGCAGAGTACCTGATAGCTAATCAATATACGAGTAAAGAACATTTATATGCTATGGGCGGTAGCGCCGGAGGCTTACTAATGGGTGCTGTAGTTAATATGCGCCCCGATCTTTGGAATGGTATTATATCGCAAGTACCTTTTGTAGATGTACTTACCACAATGAGTGATCCAAGTATTCCACTGACTACAAATGAGTATGACGAATGGGGCAATCCTGCTAATAAAGACAGCTATGAATATATGAAATCCTATAGCCCTTACGACAATGTAACGAAACAAGCTTATCCAAATATGCTGGTAGAAACAGGCTTGCATGACAGCCAGGTACAATACTTTGAACCGGCAAAATGGGTGGCTAAATTACGCGAGCTTAAAACAGATAACAATCACTTGCTGCTCTACACCAATATGGAAGCAGGACATGGAGGCGCCAGTGGCAGATTTAATTATATACGGGACAGAGCCAGAGAATATGCTTTTCTATTTGCATTGGAAGGGATAACGAAATAATAGAAAGCAAATCCCTATCTATAAAAAAATCCAGCCTATAGCTGGATTTTTTTATAGATACACAAACTACTTTTTGTCACTTATTCCACACCTAGTTTCTCCATCACCACATTGCTTACGCCTGTGCTAGAGTAACCGCCATCATGAAACAGATTTTGCATAGTAACCATACGCGTAAGATCGGAGAAAAGCGTAATGCAATAGTTAGCGCAATCCTCCGCAGAAGCATTTCCCAATGGAGCTATAGCTTCGGCGTAATCAAAGAAATCTCCAAATCCTTTGATACCAGTACCCGCTGTTGTTTTCGTAGGCGACTGTGACACCGTATTAATTCTTACTTTTTTCTCTACACCATAATGGTATCCAAAACTACGAGCAATAGATTCCAGCATCGCTTTAATATCTGCCATATCTGTATAGAAAGGATATGTACGCTGAGCCGCCATATAGGTAAGTGCGACCACGCTACCCCACTCATTAATGGCATCTAATTTTTTAGCTACTGCCAGCATTTTATGCAAAGACATTGCAGACACATCTATGCCTTTCATAAAGTAATCGTAATTCGACTCTGTATAAGGAATCTTTTTTCTAATGTTTACACTCATTCCTATGGAGTGCAATACAAAGTCTATTTTACCTCCCAGCACTTCCTGTGATTCGGTAAACAAGGTTGTCAGTTCGTCTACATTCGTAGCATCAGCAGGTATAATCTTAGAGTTTGTTGCTTCAGCCAGCTTATTGATCTCACCCATACGCATCGCAATAGGTGCGTTTGTTAATACAAATGTTGCGCCTTCCTCATGTGCTTTTTCTGCTACTTTCCATGCTATGGAATTTGCATCCAATGCGCCTGTGATAATACCTCTTTTCCCTTTCAATAAATTGTATGCCATAAAGTTGGTTTGATGTGTTAGTAATCTCGGGTAAAAATAATGATATTTCACTTGCCGCCACCAGCCAGGTACACATAACCATAGATAAGTACATAGATAGCTCCTACAAACAAGGCCGCACATAGTCCAAAAAGCACAAGGCTGTTTGCTAATAACTGCCATCCGGTTTGGCTACCCTTAATACGCTGATTGAATCGTATAAACAATTTGAATCCAGCTAGCAGAGTAAGCAGGAATATCAGTATAAAAAATATAAGCTTCAGAACCGGTGTCATACAAAATTTATATTCCTATCTAGCACTAATTATTCACCATTTCTCTTGCATTTTCTATTGCAGCAGCGGTGGGCTTCTCCCCACTTAGCATTTTGGCAATGGCAGTAATGCGTTCATCCATCGAGAGTGTGCGAATATTTGTTTTCACCGTATCGTTTACAATTTCTTTGTAAACAAAATAATGTGCATCCGCCTTTCCCGCTATTTGCGGCTGATGGGTAATGCAAATAACCTGCCTGCTGGCGGCAAGGCTTTTCATGATAACACCTACCTGCCGCGCCGCTTCACCTGATATACCAGAATCGATTTCATCAAAAATAAGTGTGGGCATATCCATGGACTGTGCTACCAGTGATTTTATGCAAAGCATAAGCCTGCTTAGCTCACCGCCACTTGCTACTTTTCGTATCGGCTGAAAACTACCACTTTTATTGGCATCAAATAAAAACTCAATTGCATCTCCACCATAGAGATGTAAGGAAGCCGCAACAATCGACACTTTTATTTTTGCATTGGGCATACCTACCTGTGCCAGCAGCTTGTTTACTTTTTCCTCCAAAGGCTTTACCTGCTTATTGCGCAATGCCGTTATTTCTTTGCCCATCTTATCCGCTTCCTTATACAAGCGATCTTTCTCTTTTCCTACTTTGGCTATTTGATCATCTATATTCAATACCGCCTGCAGTTTTTCCTGCAGTTGTTGCTGTATGTGGAGTAGCTCCGCAGTAGTGGCAACACCATGCTTTTTCTGCAACTTATAGCCAAGCGATAAACGCTCATTCATTCTTTCTATCTGTTGCGGGTCGTAGTTAATTCTTTCGCCGAGATCCTCTATTTCGCCCGCTATATCTTTCAATTCGATTTGTACCGTCTGTAATCGCTGTACCAGATCCGGGATAGCCGCATGATAAGAAGAAAATCCTGACAACTGACCAATTTGCGTCTTCAGTTGTTGCACAACTGGCGATTCCCCTTCCTCTAATTCAAAATAGATTTTTGTTAGCACCGATTTAATACCCTCTGCATTAGAAAGCAATTTCAATTCGGCATCAATGGACTCAATTTCGTTTTCTTTAAATCCGGCATCTTCCAGCTCTCTATATTGAAAACTATTATAATCGGCCTCTTTTTCGAATTGTAGTTTTTGCCCGGCAAGCTCTTCATATTGCTGAGTAAGTTGCTGCCAGTTTTTAAACAGCTCCTGATATTTATTTAAAATAGCTGCATTACCTGCGAGCGCATCTACTACCTGCCTTTGAAAATGGGCATCGCCCAATGATAAGGTATCAAACTGCTGGTGTAAGTCAACAAGAAAAGAACTTAATACCTGCAACTGTGACAATGTAACGGGTGTATCATTGATGAAAGCCCGGCTTTTGCCCGCAGGGCTTATCTCCCTGCGTACGACTAACTCCTCGTATATGTCCAGTTCATTCTCTTCGAGAAAAGTATTTATTTCTATTCTCCCTTTCGTTTGAAACACACCTTCTATCACCGATTTCCTTTCCTTATTCACCAACACAGTACTATCAGCCCGCTCGCCCAGTATAAGGCCCAGCGCACCCATAATAATAGATTTTCCCGCACCCGTTTCCCCGGTAATAATATTCAGGCGTGCAGAGAAGCCAATCTCCAACTCGTCTATAATGGCATAATTCTGTATGGATAATTTTCGCAGCATACAGGAGGCAAATTAAACTTTTGCTGAATACAAAAAGTAGTAATTGATCAAATTTTATAGCAATGGTGCCAACAACCGGCAGACAGAGTCCAGCAGTTTTTTATATCCCGGTCTATTCGCCCATTCTTGTGCATTTAATAAAATACTATCCGACTTATCCTCTGCAAACCGTTGATTCATTTCGTCACAAAGCTCTTTATCCTGCACCAAGGCCGCTACTTCAAAGTTGATATAAAAACTACGAATGTCCATATTCACTGTGCCAACAAATGCCAGTACATCATCTACTAACATTGTTTTAGCATGTACAAATCCCTTTTGGTATAAGTACACTTTTAAGCCTCTATCAATTAATGGCGACAAGTAGGAAAAAGAAGCATGTTGCACGATATAAGAGTCCGATTTTCCTGGCAAAATAATTTCCACATCCACGCCGATGCTAATAGCTAACTCCAAAGCCGTTAATATTTCCTGACTGGGAATAAAATAAGGATTGGTAATGCGGATAGATTTCTTGGCCTGATTAATAGCGATCAATAAGGCTTCCATATTGTAAGGATAGGATGAGTCGGGGCCGCTGGCAATAACGCTGATCATCGCATTACCTTGTTCTTTGACGACCCTATTGAAATAAGCCTCCTTTACTACATCTTTTTGCTTACTGACAAAACTATAGCTCTGTAAAAACTGTATTTGTAATTGAATCACGGCCGGTCCTATTATCTGCAAATGCGTATCTCTCCAGTATAACGCATGCTTTCCATTATTTAGGTATCGGTCGTCCATATTAACCCCTCCAACAAATCCAACCTTACCATCCACAATAATAATTTTTCGGTGGTTGCGATAATTTGCCTGTGCCAGAGAAGCAAATTGTACAGGCATAAACTCATATACTTCCACTCCCGATTCCCTTAATTGTTTTACCAATTTTCGCATACGGCTCCCCACTCCATCTATAATTAGCTTCACTTCCACTCCCTCTTTTGCTTTTGACATGAGTACGGTTGTTATTGGTTTCCCTATGGCATCATCTGAAAAAATGTAATACTCTATGTGGATATGGTGTGTTGCTGTTTCCAGCGCAGTCATTACAGCCGGAAATTTTTCTTCTCCATTGGTGAGCAGCTTTACCTCATTGCCTCCTTGTATTATACTCTGTTTCTGAGAAAAAAGGTAATAAAAGGGCTGGTACAAGTCGCCTATTTCTCCTTCTAAAAAATTAGTGGTTTTTTCAAATGCAGGCCGTTGATTTTCCCAAAACTGCTCATACAACTCTTCATCCACTATCGATTTTGCATCAAATATTTTTTGCTTGCGCATATTTCTACCAAACAAAAAATAAACAATCAATCCAACAACCGGCAGGAGTACCAGCACAAGAATGTAAGCAAGTGATTTACTTGGATTCCTGTTCTCGATGAGTATAGTAAGCACAACACCTATATACACAAGTACCAGCGGTATCCAGTAGTATTCCTTTACAAAATCAATTACAGTATGCATCATAATTGGAGCAGCTACTGTAATATAAAACAAAAACCCTCTTACCAATTGGCAAGAGGGAAAATAAAAAAACGCCTGACTTATTACAGGCAGAAAAATCTTACTTCACTTCTACACTATTACTTAACTCTTCGTCAACAAGTATACGACCGCAGTTTTCGCAGATCATTACTTTTTTATGTTGCTTGATTTCACTTTGCTTTTGAGGAGGAATAGAATAAAAGCAACCGCCGCATGCATCTCTTTCCACAGGAACTACTGCCAGACCGTTGCGATAGCTCTTTCTAATTTTTTCGTAGCTGGCAAATAAACGCGGATCTACATTTTCTTTTGCTTCCTCAGCCAGCTTAGTAAACTGCTTTTCTTCTTTTTCGTTGGCCGTAATAATTTTTTCCAACTCGCCTTTTTTTGTAGTCAGCAAGCCTTCTTTAGTAGCAATATTTTTCTTTGCTTTTTCCAGCAAAACTGCTTTTTCTGCGATCTCTTCGCCAGCATCTTTGATATGCTTTTCAGCCAGTTTTACTTCCAACTGTTGCATTTCAATTTCCTTGTTGATAGCTTCAAACTCACGGTTATTTTTTACATCTTCACTTTGCTTCTCATACTTCTTCACCAGCGTTTCCGCTTCTTTAATAGCATCCTTGCGTTGTTGTATAAATTCGTTAACACCATTGACCTCTTCTTCAATTCTTGTTAGCCTTGCGTGCAAGCCATGTATTTCATCTTCCAAATCCGCTACCTCCATTGGCAGCTCCCCTTTTAAAATACGCAGCTCATCGAGCTGGCTATCTATTTTTTGCAGATTAACTAATGCCGTTAATTTTTCCTCCACCGAGAATTCTTTAACTGTTGCCATTGTTTTTATTGTATTTATTATATACGCTTTACGGGCCTGTCATCTAAAAATAATGTACAGGATTGGTATTCACGTCCGTTTTCAGGACGGCAAAGGTAGGAAATTTTTGCAGCAAAATTGCCTGTAGTAGCTCTGAGGTAAATTGTTCACTTTCATAATGTCCTATATCGGCTATCAACAGGCGGCCATCTGCATCAAAAAACTCATGGTATTTCATGTCTGCCGTCACAAAGGCATCGGCGCCAACACTTAATGCCCTGGAAATCAAAAAGCTACCAGCACCTCCACAAACAGCTACTTTCTGGATTTTTTTACCGCTTAATCGGGTATGCCGAACGACCCCAGCCCCAAAAGTCTTTTTTATAAAGCTTAAAAAATCAGTCTCGGCCATGGGTGTAGGCAATTCGCCCACTAAGCCAGATCCCGTAGCCGTATAATTGTTGGCCAGCGTTATTATATCATAAGCGACTTCTTCATAAGGATGCGCCTCCTTTAAAGCGGCTACAATTTTCACTTCGAGCCAAGCTGGAAAAACCACCTCCACTTTTATTTCATTTTCCTGATGTTGTTCCTCCAATTTTCCTACAAATGGATTGGCATTCTTCCCTGCCCGAAAAGTACCCATACCCGCTGTATTAAAACTACATTCATCGTAGTTGCCAATATTGCCTGCCCCGGCAGTAAAGAGGGCCGTCCTAAGCTGCCCTGCACGGGCCTCGGGTACAAACGTGTACAGCTTTCTTAATAGCCCTGTCTTTGCTGAAAGTATCTGCTGGTTTTCTAATTGAAGAAGTGATGCTATTTTACCATTCACTCCCTGCTTTATATTATCCAGATTGGTATGAATAGCATAGATAGCTATATCATTTTTAATGGCCTTAATAACCGTTCTTTCTACATAATTTTTTCCGTTTATCTTCTTCAAACCGGCAAAAATAATAGGATGGTGCGCTACAATAAGATTGCATTTTTTCGCAATTGCCTCTTCAAGAACAGCTTCCGTCACATCCAGCGTACATAATACACCAGCGCATTCCCATTCCTTATCACCAGTAAGCAATCCTGCATTATCGTAGGCTTCCTGCAAGGAAAGCGGTGCTACCGTTTCGAGTATGTCCAGTATTGCTGCAATCTTCATAATCATCGTATTGTAATAGACAAAAATAGACCAATCACCTGTATCCAACCATTACTATTACTATAGTATTTAGTTTATATGCTAAAAAACTCCTTGATTTTTTATGATCAAAAGATATATACCTTTGTGCAAATACATACCCTTTGGTAGCATTTTTATCCGACTTGTTTATTTATTAAAAAAGATTGCTATGCTGAAGAGAACCAAAGGCCGCTTTCTATTAACCCTGTTAGTAATAACAGGAATGGCAGGAACCATCACTTCCTCCAGCCTTAGCAAGGAAGAAAGAAAATTTGCCATTTCCACCATTAAAAAAAATAAGGAAGAAGTATTGAATAGCGTAAAAGGGCTATCAGAAAAACAGCTTTCGTATAAACCCGGAGCAGATCGCTGGAATATTAAAGAATGTGTTTATCATATTGTACTTACCGATAAATCACTTTGGCATTCTCTTGATTCCGTAATGAAACTGCCTACCAATGGTGAGGATAGAAAAGATATTGTCATAAATGATGAGACACTTTTAAAAAGCATGCTGGACAGAAGCCAAAAGAATACAGCTCCTGAAATGCTGCAACCCATTAAAGCTCCCTGGGCAGAAGTAAAAGAAGCAACCAGCGACTTCAAAAGCGACAAAACACACCAGCTAAAATACCTACGCTCTACCACCGAGGATTTCCGAAACAGGGTTATTCAATTTCCATATGGCTCAATAGACGCGTATCAGTTTCTACTTTTTGCCAACGCTCATATTGAGCGTCACGTTTTGCAAATCAAAGAGATAAAAAACGACCCTTCCTTTCCTAAAGAATAACTAGACATTCTTAAAACAACCTCTTTAACGGGTTGTTTATTTTTTAGCTTAAACAATTCCTATACGAAAAGGGGCGATCTTTTTTAGACAGCAGTTGGGCTATCAGTCTGCGAGAAGTACATGCAAAATGTACAAAAAGCATTGTTGATACTATAAAAACAATCTAATTATGCATAAAATGAACTGATAATCAAATAATTGCATTTAAAAATATATAAAAAGTTGATAAACCCGCTGGAATTTTTCAGAAGCCCGTTGACAAAACAATAGTAGAAATAAGAAAACTCCGGCTCGAAAAGCTGTAAGCCTATTGCAAAACTCAAAACTGCAAACTAATTTCGTCATTTATTATCTGGACACTTCCTTATTCAACAGATAGAATCCAACCCTTACTTTATTAAACACAGTTTTCCACTTCTCGAACTGTCTTTCAATAATTTGATTAACCGCACGTTTATACTTGATAAGTAAAACATAACTGTTTGAGAAGATTGTTTTATAATATGATCCGTAAAAGGCTGGTTCTACCCTTTGTTGCCGCACTATTGTGCTCCTGTTTTGCTTTTGGGCAAAATCCGGTAGCCAACTTTTCTGCCAATGTTACCTCAGGGTGTGCGCCACTTACAGTAAGATTCACCGATCAATCTACCGGTAACCCTACCAGTTGGAACTGGGAAATGAGCAATGGCTCCCTATCCAACCAGCAAAACCCCAGTGTTACCTTTAGCACTCCGGGCGTCTATTCTGTACGGTTGGTTGTAAGAAATGCTGCGGGTATCGCCGAAAGAGAAAGAGTAGACTATATAACAGTTACCCCTTCCCCCACTGTCAATTTTTCAAGTAATATCCGATTAGGATGTGTGCCTTCCGTTGTACAGTTTACCGATCTTTCTACCATACCCGATGGCCATACTATTACGGAATGGCTTTGGAACTTTGGTGATGGCGCTACATCTACCCAGCGCAATCCCACACATACCTACAACAATGTAGGCTACTACTCAGTTTCACTTACAGTAGCCAGCAGTAGTGGCTGCCGTCGTACCGTAACCCGAAACAGTTATATAAGAATAGTAGGTGCCGTAACTACCAACTTTTCCCATTCACAACCTTCCACCTGTCTGGCTCCCTTTACCGTAAACTTCAGAGATCAATCAAGCGGACCGGGAACGATAACTCATCAATGGGATTTTGGTAACGGACAAACCTCTACACTGCGAAACCCCAGTACTATTTACAATGCACCGGGCACCTATACCGTTGTACTAAATACCCGAAGCAGCCTTGGCTGTACGGGAAGAATTGAAAGACAGATCACCATCAATGCTACAACAACAGACTTTACTGCCCCAACCTCAGCATGCCTTAATATCCCTGTTAATTTTCAAAACAACTCTTCCGCACCACCATTATTTTCTTCTTGGGATTTTGGTGATGGTACTGTATCGGGGCAAATCAATCCTTCTAAAACTTTTCTAGTACCGGGAACATATAATGTAAAACTCGTTAACCGCTATGCGAATTGTACTGATTCCATTATTAAACCCATCACTATACTTAGCCGACCACCAGTAGATATAATGGCTAATGACAGTACTTTTTGCCAAGCTCCCGCTACGGTACAGTTTACAGCCCTTGCACCCGGATCTACTTCCTGGCAATGGGATTTTGGTGATGGCAATACTTCTACGCAACAAAACCCCCAACACCAATATAGCGCAACCGGTGAATACACAGTAAGACTTACTGTAACTACTGCTGCGGGCTGTACCAATACAGTTACTCGTCCTGCCTTTATTCGTGTCCAACGACCTACCATACGAATAAACACACCTGCAACAGGTTGTATACCCTTTAGCTATGCACCCCGTGCCATAATTACTACATTAGATACAATTGCAACGTATACCTGGGATATGGGAGACGGAACCGTTTTAACAGGCCCTACCCCCCCGGCACATTTGTACGCCACAGAAGGCGTTTTCCCAATTACCCTCACGATTACCACGGTTAGCGGCTGTACGGAAACTGTTACAATACCCAATGGCGTTAGAACCGGTACTCCCCCTGTACCCGATTTTACATTTGCACCCGCTAATGCGTGTGCCAGCGAAGTAATTGCTTTTACCGACAACTCTACAACAACACCTGATGCACATGTTGAATGGTTATGGAATTTTGGCGATGGTGGTCGATCCACTCAACGAAATCCTCGCCATATTTTTACGGATACAGGCTATATTGATGTTACATTAACTGTAATAAATAATGGTTGTGAAAGAAGTACAACACGAACCGTGTATGTAAGACCTCCCGTTGCCGGATTTACACTTGCACTTAATTGTCTTACCAAGGAAGTCACTTTTACCGACACCAGTCTTGTTAATGTAAATTTACCAGTTTCCTATAGTTGGAATTTTGGAAACGGCACCACTTCTGCACTTCAAAATCCCGGGCCTATTGCTTACACTCCCGGCAGTTACACTGTTACGCTTACTGTAACGAATGGTTCTTGCTCCTACACAAGGGAAAGAAATATTATTATTGCTGATGAACCAGCCAATTTTGAAATAAGCAAAAATCCCGCCTGTCGCAATGAAAACTTTACACTAAGAGCCATCAATAGCAACCCGGATAACATTGTTAATTATACTTGGATTATTGGCGGCGTTACGCATCCAAGCCATGAACGCTCCATTACCCACCGCCTTACCAGTAATGGTATGTATGATGTCACTTTAATCGTAACAGACATCAATGGCTGTGCTACCACACAAACGCTTACAAATTATATTACCGTAAATGGCCCCGTTGCACTATTTGAACCTGCTACTCCCGGTGCCTGTCTCAATAAGACTGTTACATTTACCGATCTTTCCACTCCGGCCAATGAAATAAACAGATGGACATTTGACTTTGGGGATGGTCAACAGCAAACCTTTACTTCCGCTCCTTTTACTCATACCTATGCGCAAACAGGTAACTACACTGTAAGCCTAACCGTAACAGATATTGCCGGTTGTAGCGACTCCTATACATTACCAACAAGTTTATTGGTTACCGATCCTAAGGCTGGTTTTAGAGCCGATACATTTTATTGTCCTTTGTCTCCGCTTCAATTTTCCGATACCTCTTCGGGAGCAGGACTGACCTATTTCTGGGATTTTGGTGATGGCAATACTTCTACGCTTACCAATCCTACAAATGCATACCCGGATGGTAATGCAGAGTATACCGTGAAACTTGTGGTTACTGATATTGTCGGGTGCAGCGACTCAACAATAAAAAATGAATACATAAGTATAAGAAGCCCACAAGCGGCATTTACTATACAAGACACTTCCACTCTTTGCCCACCCTTACGTACCACTTTCACTTTCAACGGTAGCAATCACAGCTCTTTCCTATGGAGCTTTGGTGATGGTGGAGAATCTACACTTGAAAATCCAACTTATTTCTACGGCAATATAGGCACGTTTACACCTAAGCTATATGTTTATGGCAATGGCGGATGTGTTGACTCTGCACAATCATCAGTAACGGTTCATAACCCAGATGATATTCGTATCAACTATACGCTACCAACAATAGCCTGTAACTCGTTAACAGTTGATTTCACTATTGATATTCCTGATGAGTTCAGATTTGTGTTCTTTTTTGGAGATGGCAGTGCAGATTCTAGCCGCAGTAAATCTTTAAGTCATTTCTATGCGAGGCCCGGATTCCATACTCCTTATTTGGTTGTTTACGATCCTATATCTGGATGTCAACTTACAATCAACGGGAGACAACGCATTGAAGTATTAGGTGCTGTGCCACTATTCGCTTTAAGCAGAGATGAACTTTGTGATAATGGAGATGTCACCTTCACTGATTTCACTACACGTAATGAACCTATCATTTCTACTGTTTGGAATTTTGGTGACGGGAATACATCTACAGTACAAAGTCCTACACATACGTACACACAACCCGGGCTTTATACTGTTACATTAAATGTTACTACTCAGCACAATTGTTCCAGTTCATTTTCTGATACGGTTTTAGTGTACCGTACCCCTCACCCTGTCATTAGTGGCAGAGACACTTTATGCGTAAACGTACCGGGAAACTATTTTGGCTCCACCCTGGTGGCAGATACCCTTACCACCTGGCAATGGAATTTTGGCAATGGACAATCCACCACACAACAAAACGGCGAAACTGTTTATAACACATCTGGCGATTACACCATACGACTTACTACAAGAAACCGCATTGGTTGCTCACATGATACCACATTATTGGTGCATGTACCACCTTTACCCACAGTTACACCCGTTGTTGATCCCATCACCATTATCTCTGGTGGCAATGCAGATCTGGTAATGAATTATACAGGTAATATTGCTACCTATACCTGGACGCCTCAATATCGGCTTTCCTGTTTTGATTGTGCTACCCCCAATGCCAATCCACCTACTACAACTAAGTACAGGGTACAACTCCTAGATCGATTTGGCTGTACCAATGAAGGTGAAGTAACCGTGAGAGTTATATGTAATGGACAAAATTTTACCATCCCCAATACTTTCTCTCCAAATGGTGATGGGCGTAATGATGTTTTTTATCCAAAAGGAACAGGACTTACAAGAATAAAATCATTATCGATTTTCAATAGATGGGGGCAAATTGTTTTCGAGAAAAGAGAGTTTGGAGTAAACGATCCCTCTTCCGGATGGAATGGCACTTTTAAAGGACAACCAGCAAGTGCTGATGTGTACATATATCAAATGGAAATTATTTGCGAAAATGGAGAAGTAATGCCGGTAAAAGGTAATGTGACATTATTAAGATAAACACTATGCGCAGAAAGAAGCAATATATTGTTATAGGGATGCTACTGCTGGCATGTAGTTATTGTCGCCCATTACAGGCGCAGGATATTCATTTCTCACAATTTTTCGAAACACCTTTGCTGAGAAATCCTTCTCTCGCCGGCATCTTTACCGGTGATTATAGGTTGCAGATGGTGTACCGGGATCAATGGCGAAGTGTGACAGACGGGTACAAAACAGCTTCGCTCAATGGTGAGTATAAGCTTCCTGTTGGTAAAATGGATGACTTTGTCACGATAGGCGGGCAAGTATTATTTGACAGAGCCGGAAGCGCTTCGCTTACACAAACGAGCTTGTTACCTGTTATCAACTACCACAAATCCGTAAGTCAGGAAAGAAATAATTATTTATCGCTAGGCTTTATGGGTGGTGTGGTTAACAGAAATTTTGACCAAAGTAAAATGATTACAGAAACAGGTGGTGCGGGTTCGGAGCCAAATGTAACGCCCAACTATACTTACCTTGACGGCAGCGTGGGAATGAGCTTCAACTCACAGCTTTCCGATAATCAAGAGGACAATTTTTATGTAGGGCTGGCTTATCATCATTTTGCCAAACCTAAAAATACTTTCTTCAGAGACCCTGCTGTACAACTCAATCCCAAATGGGTAGCTTCTACAGGTTTTCGTTTTGCAATGAATGAGTTTTCCTTTGTTACTCTTCAGGCTGACCATTCGATGCAACAGGAATATAAAGAAACCATACTGGGAGGCTTGTATGGGATGAAACTGGGAGGTTTAGCCGACGATCCTTTATGTACATTACACGGCGGGGTTTTCATGCGGGTCAATGATGCTTTTATACCGGTTGTTAAACTTGACTATTCCGGCTTTTCTTTCGCCTTTAGCTATGATATCAATATTTCTAAACTGAAACCTGCCAGCTTGGGTCGCGGTGGTTTTGAACTTTCCCTCTCTTATATAGGGTTCACTCAGCGCAACAACTCTGCATTGAATGCAATCAAATGTCCTCGCTTTTAATGCATCTGGTCGTTTATTTTTGTAAAAACAAATATCTATGCAAGTTGGACAAGTTGCTCCCGATTTTTCTTTGTTCGATACAGAAAGAGAAAAAGTCACACTCTCTTCACTTAAAGGAAATAGTGTTCTCTTATTATTTTTTCCGCAGGCTTTTACCAGCGTGTGTACACAGGAACTTTGTGGTATAAGAGATACTATAGCGCTATATAATACAGTCAAGGCAACCGTTTTTGGCATTTCCGTTGACTCTATATTTACGCTTAAAAAATTTAAAGAAGAGCAGGGTTATAATTTTCCCCTACTGAGTGATTTCAATAAAACAACTTCTACTGCTTATGATAGCATTTATCACGAGTGGAAATTTGACATGAAAGGTGTTTCTAAAAGATCCGCTTTTATTATAGATAAAAATGGTATTATACAATATGCCGAAGTTTTAGAAAATGCCGGGGATGTTCCCAACTTTGCCGCCATCAACGAATTGCTGACAAAGCTTGCTTAAATATTTGTTAAAGCCTACTCTTATAGCCCTATAAGTACCTGATTAGCAGATTCTTTAAAATTTGAGTAAAACTACGTTGGCATCAAACCTAAAAGGTATTATTATTGTCATAATAAACGTAAATTTGTTTCGTTGATTAGACTTCTACTTATACTATTTATTGGCCTGACATCTCTTCAAGTTTCCGCTCAGGATTCCCGTCTTCCCGAAAAAGAAGGCAATGGGAAAATAGTAAAGTTTTACCCCAACCCTGCTACCTCTTATATCACTTTTGATTTACAAAAAAACCATCAAAAAGGATTAACCATTTCCGTCTATAGCTTTTTGGGGAAGAAGATGTACGAGTCTCAAAACGTAAATGAGAAAACCACTGTTTCTGTTACCGACTACAATCGTGGTATGTATGTTTATTATCTTACTGATGCTAATGGCAAAGTGATAGATACAGGAAAATTTCAGGTATCTAGATAATCGTAAAGTCTTTTATTTCACAACTTGCTTCTTCTTCCTGTTACCTAATTTTACTTAGCGCTCCTCTACAAAACCTGTACAATTAAAAACTTAAGATACTGCGTGGTATCCATCCCTCTAATGATAGGATGATCCGCCGCCTGCGCCTGAAAAACAACTTGTCGCAACTTTCGCCGTGCATCTTTGGCAGCCATATCAATTATTTCCAAAAACAAATCAGCATTTACAAGATTGGTACAAGATGATGTAACCAGAAAGCCTCCTGGTTTTACGAGTTTCATACCCCGAAGATTAATTTCTTTATACCCGGTAATGGCTTTTTGTATGGTTTCTCTGCTCTTTGTAAAAGCAGGCGGATCCAACATGACTACATCGTATTGCTTTTTCTCTTTGGTCCATTGTTTTAATACATCAAATGCGTTAGCTGCTTCAAAGCGGCATATCTTATCCAGTCCGTTGAGTGCCGCATTACGATTGGCCTGCTGCACAGCATTTTCAGATATATCTAAGCCCAGCACTGATTTTGCACCATATTGAGCAGCATGTATTTCAAATGTTCCGGTGTACGTAAAGGCGCCTAAAACATCTGCTCCTTTCACTATATGCTCTATGGCTCTCCTGTTATCCCGCTGATCCAGAAAATAACCTGTTTTCTGGCCGTTCTCTATATCCACATGAAATTGCAATCCGTTTTCGGTAATCGTAATTTTTGTATCAAAGGGTGCGGAGAGAAACCCTTTTTGTTGTGGTAAGCCTTCCAAATCCCGTACAGGCACATCATTGCGCTCATAAATTCCTTTGGGAGAAAAAATTACATTGAGCGCTTTAACAATGGCAGGTTTCCATACATCCATCCCCAGTGCCAGTGTTTGTATAACAAAATAATCATTGAACTTATCGATGATCAACTGCGGTAATCCGTCTGCTTCACCAAAAACGAGGCGACAATTCTCCGTATACCCTAATTGCTGACGGTACTTCCAGCACTCTTGTATGCGGGCAAAGAAAAAAGCCTCATCTACTATTACGTCTTTATCCCGGGTAAGGAGTCGTACAATGATTTGTGATTTTGGGTTCACGTAGCCCTTACCCACAAATTTCTTATCATAGGTAAACACTTCGACAATTTGCCCAGCTTCTATGTCTCCCTCTATCTTTTCCACCTCATTATTAAAAATCCAGGGGTGGCCATTGGCTATACGTGGGGCAATTCTTTTTTTCAGGTAAACGCTACTCATAAGCTGCGAAGATATTGAAGTCAGAAAACATTGATGCCCAGTACTACCTATTCATTTCTGTCACGACTTTGTGGCTTTAGTTCCTGCCTTTATCAGTCAATTTGTCCCTATACCCGCCTTGGCAGTATTATTGACGAGCTTACCTTTGCACACAATTTTGGAAAAAATGGCAGAAAAAGACTTACAAGACAAAGCAAACGAGGCTACTGAAAACACAGCTGATTTCTCTATCAATGCAGATGAAAACCTTAGCGGTACCACGCACTTGAATGAACCCATATCAGAAGAATCGGACGTGGAAAAAGCAAAAAAAGAAGCAGAAGAAGCGAAAGACAGATACCTGAGACTAGCGGCTGAGTTTGACAACTTTAAAAGAAGGAATGCAAAGGAGCGGATAGAATTGATACAAACCGCCGGCAAAGATGTAATAACGGATATGCTCGAAGTATTGGATGATGCCGATAGAGCACAGCAGCAATTGGACAATGCAGCCATTACCCCTGAAGTAAAAGAAGGAATTCAACTCATCTTCAACAAGCTTAGAAATAAGCTACAGGCAAGAGGCTTAAAAGCAATGGAAACTGCAGGTAAAGATTTTGATGCAGACTTGCAAGAAGCTATTGCCGAAATTCCTGCTCCGACAGAAGCATTAAAAGGTAAGATAGTTGACGAAATTTTAAAAGGTTATTATCTTAATGATAAATTGATCCGCCATGCAAAAGTGGTGGTAGGTAAATAAATATAGACCCATAAACTGATAGCTAACCGAAGGTTCTTTCTGATTGGCTCGCAGTAAACGTTTAAACAATCGAATGGCTACCAAGAGAGATTATTATGAGATTCTAGGCGTAAGCAAGAGTGCTTCTGCTGATGAAATTAAAAAAGCCTATCGCAAAGTAGCGATGCAATTTCACCCTGACCGCAATCCGGGTGATAAAGCTGCTGTAGAAAAATTAAAGGAAGCTGCTGAAGCCTATGGGGTATTGAGTGATGCAGATAAAAAAGCCCAATACGATCGCTATGGCCATGCTGGTGTAAGCGGCAACGGTCGCGGAGGATTTGGTGGTGGCGGCGGTATGAACATGGATGATATCTTTAGCCAGTTTGGAGACATCTTTGGTGATGACAATATTTTTGGAAGCTTTTTTGGCGGGGGGCAACGAGGTGGTCGTGGAGGACAGCGTAGCCGCGGCACCCGGGGTAGCAACTTGCGGGTAAAGCTGAAACTTACCTACGAAGAAATAGCGAAGGGCGTTACTAAAAATATCAAAGTAAAAAAATATGTAGGCTGCCAAACCTGTGGTGGAAGCGGTGCAAAAGATAAAGGAAGTGTCCAGTCCTGCCAGACTTGTGGCGGAAGTGGCCAGGTACGAAAAGTACAAAATACTTTTTTGGGTCAAATGCAAACCGTGAGCACCTGCCCTACCTGTAATGGGGAAGGCAGCACCATTACCGCTAAGTGTGGTGCGTGTAAAGGTGAAGGGCGTGTCTTTGCAGAAGATACCGTGAGTATAGATATACCTGCAGGTGTACAGGAAGGAATGCAGCTAAGTGTACCCGGACGAGGCAATGCTGGTGAGCGGGGAGGCCCTGCCGGTGATTTGATTATATTAATAGAAGAAGAAGCACACAAAGAACTACAGCGGGACGGATTGAATGTGGCATTTGATCTGTACATTTCTTTCCCAGATGCTGCTTTTGGTACACAGGTAGAAGTGCCTACCATTGATGGACGGGCTAAAATAAAAATACCTGCCGGTACACAGGGGGGTAAAATATTTCGATTGAAAGGCAAAGGATTCCCTGGTGTGAACTCTTATGAAAAAGGTGATCAGCTTATTCATATCAGCATTTGGACGCCACAAACCTTATCAGCAGACGAAAAAGCGGCATTGGAAAAGATGAGTCAATCCTCTAATTTTAAACCGCAGCCTGAAAAAAATGAGAAGGGCTTTTTTGACAAAATAAAAGAGATGTTTTCATAAGTAAGCCTAAGAGGCTGCTTATAAAACAGTGATGCGTAAAAAGAGATTTCCCCTTTCATTTTGTTGTTTTAGTATTTAGAACGGATATTTGAATGAACATAAGCCTATCGCCACTGTTGTAATAGCATAGTGTTGATATTAGCCCGAAGAAAAAATATTCTTAATTCACTTTTTAATTTAAAAGATGAGCTTTAATTCTGAGTTTGAAAAATATGCGGTAAAACACCGCGGCTTATCCAGCAATACGCTGCATAGTTATGCTTCGCACATGGTTACAGCGCTTACGCCCAATATCATTGAAGAACGCCCTATGAATGTAGCTGTAATGGATGTGTACAGCCGGCTAATGATGGATCGTATTATTTTCTTAGGCTACCCCATCAATGATGAAGTAGCTAATATTGTAACAGCACAACTTTTGTTTCTTGACTCTACTGACCGCACCCGCGATATCAATATGTATATCAACAGTCCGGGTGGCAGCGTATATTCAGGATTAGGCATGTATGATACCATGCAATACGTAAGTCCCGACGTGGCTACTATCTGTATTGGTATGGCCGCTTCCATGGCGTGTGTGTTACTGGGAGCCGGTACTAAAGGTAAACGTGCCGCATTAAAACACTCTCGTATTATGATGCATCAACCCAGCGGTGCTATAGGCGGGCAGGCCAGTGATATTGAAATTACTGTAAACGAAATACGAAAATTGAAGCAAGAATTGTATGCTGTAGTTAACCTTCATACAGGAAAATCCGTGGAGCAAATTGAAAAAGATTTTGAACGCGATAAGTGGATGATAGCTCCTGAGGCAAAAGAATACGGACTGGTAGATGAGGTACTACTCATTAATCCAAGAAAAGAAAAAGCTATCAGTTAGTCAGGTTTGCTTAATTGCGTAACAGTTTATATTTCTATTGGCGATTTAAAAAAATGAAAATGACATTCAATAAAAATAATTTTAACGACTGGCGAATGGATGAGGAGGAAGAAGAAAAAGAAGAAACTCCCAAATCGGATCTGATGATGTTTAACAAAAAACTGGAGAGATATTTCTTTGAAACCCGCAGTATTTATTTATGGGGTGTGGTGGACGATAAAAGTGCTAAAGATGTTGTGAGCAAACTATTACTGCTCGAAGCCGATAAGCCCGGCGAAGAAATAAAATTTTATATCAACAGCCCAGGCGGAGTCGTTACAAGCGGTATGGTAATGTATGATACCATGCAAATGATTAAGAGTCCGGTAAGCACTATCTGCATGGGTCTTGCTGCATCTATGGGAAGCATTTTATTAAGTGGTGGTAAAAAAGGTAAGCGCTACATTTTCCCTAGTGGTGAGGTAATGATACATCAGCCTTCCTTGGGTGGTTATATTCGTGGCGTAAGCACGGATTTGGAAATTCAAGCCCGCCAAACTAAGCGAGTAAAAGAAATGGGGGCAAAAATTTTGGCAGATAATTGTGGCAAATCCATTGAGCAGATTATGAACGATTTTGACAGAGATTATTGGATGAATGCTCAGGAAGCCGTAGAATATGGCATCGCAGATGCTGTTATTACTAAACTTTAGCAGTTTATTTATCAATTGATTATAAAAAAGCTGCCTTTGTGAAGGCAGTTTTTTATTTTTGTAGACCCATTTTGACATTAGAAATTAAAGCAAGCATATAGCGATGGCGAAGACTATTTTACATTGTTCTTTTTGTGGAAGAAGCCGTGACGAGGTTAAAATACT
>CAZPPM010000045.1:0-22145 GCA_964588445.1 uncultured Citrobacter sp. | reverse complement strand
TTCAAAGACCTTGATAAAAAACAATAATTGTACACCGATTTAATATAGAGATATGCCAAATCCCAAACGCCGGCACAGCCAGCAAAGAAGCGCAAAACGTAGAACGCATTACAAAGCAACTTCTACTACACTGACTACTGACAGCGAAACAGGAGAAATTCATGTACGCCACAGAGCTCACGTAAGCGAAGGCAAATTGTACTACAAAGGAAAGCTAGTAGCAGAGAAATCTCCTATAAAGAAATAAGGCTGTTATCGCAGCTATTCTGATTCCAAATTCATTGGTGACTTTAAATACACTGATGGAATTTGGAATTTGTATTTTAAGAATGTTTATTTTACAGGTATAATGAATATTGGAATAGACATGATGGGCGGCGACTTTGCCCCCTTGGAAGCCATTAAAGGTGTAGAAGAATTCCTTTCTGTGAATACAGGAGCTATAAAGCTACATCTTATCGGAGACCAGCAGGCCGTTGAAAACCTGCTGGAAGAATATAAAATTGATGCCTCTAAGTTTGAGATCGTACACGCAGATCAAGTAATTGATATGCATGAGCACCCGACTAAAGCATTAAAGGAAAAACAACGCTCTTCCATTGCAATAGGTTTTCACTTGTTATCAACTGCTAAAATAGATGCTTTTATAAGTGCAGGAAATACAGGTGCGATGCTTGTAGGTGCGATGTTCAGTATTAAAGCTATTGAAGGTGTGCTACGCCCCACCATCTCTACCATTATCCCAAAGGAAAATGGCAAAACAGGATTACTGCTCGATGTAGGACTTAATGCAGATTGTAAGCCTGAGCAATTAAATCAATTTGCCGTAATGGGAAGTGTATTTGTTGAAGAAATGCTGGGCATTAGTAACCCCAAAGTAGGATTACTAAATGTAGGGGAAGAAGAAGGAAAAGGCAACCAACTAGCACAAGCCACCTACCCGTTGCTCAAAGAAAATAAGCAAATAAACTTCATTGGCAATGTAGAAGGAAGAGATATCTTACTCGACAAAGCAGATGTAATGGTATGTGAAGGATTTACAGGTAATATCATATTAAAATTAGCAGAGTCTTTATACGAGGTAGCAAATAAGCAAAGAATTGAGAGTGATTATTTCGATCGGTTTAATTTTGAAGATTATGGTGGCACACCGGTACTCGGTGTGGGCAAGCCCGTTATTATTGGACACGGTGTATCCCGGGCAAAAGCTTTTAGCAAAATGATAGAGGTAGCACAACAGATGTTGCAAAAAGATGTATTAAGTAAAATCAAGGCAAAATTGTAATAAACCGCGTATAAGTTGTTCGATTATGAGACAGAAAGCTATTCATCCAGATTTGCTTGTTTCATTAAAAAAGGAACTCGAGTACTGTTTTGGTAGAAAAATAATTTCTTATAGAGATTGTACGCAATTAGTTGAGGATATTGAACAAAAAACAGGATTCAGTGTCAATGTAAATACTATAAGACGATTTTTTGGACTCGTTAAGACACAATACACAGCCTCCGCCTCTACTCTTTCCATTTTTAGCAAGTACTGCGGTTTTAACTCGATAGACGACCTTGCTATTTCAGGCTCCCAACAAAAAGATAAAGACTCCGTAGGCAATAAAGAGGTGCTTAGATACTTAGTTGCACTATATGAAAATCTCCCGGTAAAAGAAGAGTACATTCATATTGGCTGCTCTATCGTAGAAGAAACAGTTGAACTATTAGAACGGAATGTGCAGTTGATCGCCCCCTTTCAACGTGAAATAGCCAAGTTGCCCGCCGGCCAGTTTTATTATTATGAGAAAATGGTCAACCTTGACCGGCTAAACGGATACTTCGGAGAAGGACTACGCTATTATTTAAGAAGTAAAAATACACCTGAGGCAAGATTATTTGTCAATGCTCTTTATTGTATAAAAGCCTTTCAGGCAAAAAATAGCGCAGTGCTTGAAAAATACTACAAACTTTTATTGCAAGCTAGTTCCAGTTCACATCAATCTCCGTCCCATCTTTTAGCCTGGAAGGTGGCTGCTCAGGTTTATCACTCACTTTTTTTCAAAAAGTCGATTGACGACAGTATAACAGATGCAATTAAGAATCTACAAATTCTTACAGAGAGAAGAAAAGCCTATCTTCTCTCTGTACCAGACTACGAATTATTAGTTGCAGGCATATTTTCCTTATCCAAACAGCCAGAAGAAGGAGTCCTTTTCTTTAAGCATGCTAAAGAAATAATTGAAAAAAAAGAAATCAGTTTATCCCCTTACTTCAAAAGTGTTTATAATATCTTTCAGAATTATCTGGATAAGAGTGAAACAAGTTATTATACACCAAAAAGAAGTGATAAAAGCAAAGCCTTAATTACAACTTCTTTTAATAAAAGAATTCTTCAAGAAGTAGATAAAATTCTAACAATGGTAAATCTCCAGAAATTTAAATAGAAGCTACTTTACCCTAAATACCAAGTAGTTAACCATAAAAGAGAACAAAAAAGAACAATACCAAACGCTTTAATATTTTTACTTTAGCGATTGGTTTTCGACTTACAATTCTATTACAATTGCTAATTCTGAACTCCGGCCCCTTTCAATACAATGAAGGATCGTAAATCTTTTTAGTAGCAGCATACGTATAAATTACTACTGGTTATCATTAGCTAATCAATTAAGTTAAAAGAAATCCGTAGTTTGTTTAAGATTTATAATCAATAAGTTAGCTAGTAATGAGCGAAGATAAATACCATACCTTTTTACAACTTTTTGAAGAATCAGTAGCACTCTTCCCAAACACAGTTGCCGTTCAGTACATAGATGAAACTATTACATATGCCGAATTAGACAATAAATCTAGTCATCTTGCCAGATTATTGTTACGCAAAGGAGTTAAATCCGGCGACAGAGTTTGTATTCTTTTAGAAAGATCCATAAATGTTATTGTTGCTTTTTTGGCCGTACAAAAAACCGGTGGAGTTTACATTCCCATCGACCCGGATTATCCTACAGATAGAGTTGAGTATATGTTACAAGACTCTCAAGCTAAAATAGCCATTTGTTCCTCAGCTACAATTGACCGCTTTTACTTCAAAGAAGAAAAAATAAATATTGAAGTAGCCTTTCAACATCAAAATGAATCACTAGAAAAAATAGCCCTTCCAACTGTCAAAGCGCAGGATAGTATATACATAATCTATACGTCTGGATCAACAGGTAAACCAAAAGGGGTAGAAATAAAGCACAGCGGTTTACATAACTTTATTAAAAGTGTTCAGGTCTCTCCTGGCGCAAAGAATGGAGATGTTTGGGCTTGTGTGGCGTCTGTTTCTTTTGACATGTCTGTGCTTGATATCTATTTGCCTCTCTCGGTAGGAGCTACTCTTTTACTTACAGATCCTGAAACTTCAAAAGACGGGGAGTTATTACTTAAGCAAATTAAGAATAGAAATGTCACAATTATGCAGGCAACTCCTTCCACCTGGAGAATGATGCTTGACGCTGGTTGGGATAAAACTGTTTCTAAAATTAAAATCCTTGCTGGAGGAGAGGCTCTTACCCAAAACATTGTATCACGACTCATCCCTTATGCTAAAAGTATTTGGAATCTCTATGGACCTACTGAAACAACCGTATACTCCAGCATAAAGGAAATCAATTTTGAAGAAAATTTAATTACGGTAGGTAAACCCATTAATAATACAACAATATTTATTGTAGATGAGAATTTGAGACAGCTACCTGATGGAAGTATTGGTGAAATTTTAATAGGGGGTGATGGAGTAGCTAAAGGATATATTAACAGACTAGAACTAACTAAAGAAAAATTTATCCCCAATCATTTTGAAAGCAAGCCTCACTCGTTCGTTTACAGAACAGGAGATTTAGGCAAGATACTACCCAACGGCGAATTACAGTGTTTAGGTAGAATAGACCATCAGGTAAAAATAAGAGGGCATAGAATTGAACTCGAAGAAATCGAAAATGTTTTATTAAAAGCACCAGGAGTATTTCAATGTGTTGTATCAGTTAAGAAAAGCTCTGATGAAGATAATAACCTTATAGCCTATATTGTATCTAAAGGATTATTTGATAAGGAGGCTATAACAAGTCATCTAAAATCAAAGTTGCCTGATTTTATGGTACCTCCATTTATTATGGAGATATCAACAATTCCTACTAACTCAAGTGGTAAAGTTGATCGCAAAGCTTTGCCTGATCCTGACGCATCTGACATTATAGGATCGGTATTTAAAGCGCCGAAGACCGACGTAGAAAAAGAATTAAGCCACTTATGGCAAAAGTTGCTCGGAGTTAAAAGAGTGGGGGTTCTTGATAATTTTTTCGAGTTAGGTGGAAGTTCATTATTGGCTCAAAAGGTAGTAGCAGAAGTAAAAAGAAAAGGATATAATTTGCCCATTACTAAACTATACCAACTTCTGACTGTAGAAAAAATTGCAGCCTTTATTGAAAACAGAACCGAGCCGTTAAGCATTATTGAAACAGCAAAGAAAAAAAGCCGTATAAACGCAGAAGAAAGAGATATTGCCATTATTGGGATGGCAGGTAAATTTCCCGGAGCATCCACTATTGATGAACTTTGGGAAATTCTGTTACAAGGGAAAGAAACGACTAGTTTTTTTACTCCCGAGCAAATAGATCCGTCTATCCCTGATACTATAAAAAAATCTTCAAATTATATAAAGGCCAGAGGAGTTATTAATGGTGCAGATCTTTTCGATCCTATCTTTTTTGGGATTTCTCCCAAAATGGCATCCTTAATGGATCCTCAGCAAAGAATTCTTTTAGAAATCGCCTGGGAGGTTCTGGAAAAATCCGGCTATACGAATAACGCTACTAATAACACAATTGGTGTATATGCAGGGGGCTCGATCAACACTTACCATCTCTACAATGTATTAGCTCATCCCGATCTTATACAAAGCGTTGGTAGCTTTCCTGTAACAACGGTAAACGACAAAGATTATTTATCCTCAAGAATATCCTATTCACTTAACCTGAAAGGCCCTGCCGTTACAGTACAATCTGCCTGTTCTACTTCCTTGCTGGCGGTAGCTCAGGCCGTAGAAAGTATTCGTCAAGGATATTGCGATATGGCGATTGCAGGAGGTGTTGCAATAACAACGCCTATCAATAGCGGTCATCTTTATGAAGAGGGTGCCATGCTTAGCAAAGACGGTCACACTAATACATTTGATAGTAACAGTACAGGAACTATTTTTAGTGATGGCGCCGCTGTTGTACTATTGAAAGAAAAAAGACAAGCAGAACTTGATGGAGACACCATTTTTGCCGTAATAAAAGGAATAGGTATAAGTAATGATGGGGGCAACAAAGGAAGCTTCACTGCTCCAAGCTCTGCCGGACAAGCAACTGCTATCAAAATGGCAATTGATGATGCCAATGTTGATCCATCAACCATATCCTACGTAGAAGCACATGGCACTGGTACTCCGTTAGGAGACCCTATAGAAATTGAAGGGTTGAAAATGGCTTTTGGTGAACAAGAGAAGAAACAATACTGTAGAATAGGTTCCATTAAAACAAATATGGGGCATCTTACTGTAGCAGCGGGTGCTGCCGGTTTAATTAAAGCAACACTTGCTTTATATCATAAAAAGATACCCGCATCAATAAACTACAAACAGCCTAATCCTAATATTGATTTTATCAATAGTCCATTCTTAGTAAACGATTCTTTGTATAATTGGGACAGCATGTCTCCAAGAAGAGCGGGAATAAGTTCATTTGGTGTTGGTGGCACAAATGTTCACGTTGTTTTAGAAGAAGCTCCTGTAAAAGAAGCTCCAAATACAGAACCTTCCAAAAGACCTTTACAATTACTCACTTACGCCGCAAAATCGAAAGAAAGCATAGAGCTTTACTCAAATGCACTTTCTGAGTATACTTCTGTAAATGGCTCATTATGGTTAGAAGATATTGCCTATACATTAAATAACCGCAATAGCTCTTTTCCTTTTAGAAAATTTATAATTGCAGATAACACAAAAAATATTTCTTCAGCCGTATTAAATAGTCAATTCACGACAAAGAAACTTACTGAACAAGTGGGTGAAATAGTATTTATGTACCCAGGGCAAGGAGCTCAGTACATCAATATGGGAAAAGAACTGTACGCTTCTGAACCTGTATTTAAAAACGCTATGGATGAATGCGCCGCTTTATATTTACAATATACTGGCGAGAATATTTTATCCATTCTTCACCCATCCGCCGAGCAGTTGCCCGGCGCAGAAGAAATTCTTAAAAACACAAGATATAGTCAACCTGCTCTTTTTTGTATTGGCTATTCATTAACGTTGCTTTGGAAAAGTTGGGGCATCCACCCTTCTGCATTTATAGGCCATAGTATTGGGGAATTTGTGGCTGCTCATTTTGCAGGTATTTTTAGTCTTGAGGATGCGTTAAAACTAATTACACAACGAGGCAAGTTAATGAGTGAATTACCTGCGGGAAGCATGCTCTCAGTAAGAGCTTCGGCAGATAGAATTAAAAATATTTTACCGTCTAACATATCACTTGCAGCAGTTAATAGCCCAGCTCTTTGTGTTGTAGCTGGAGAAAAAGAGGCCATTACCAGTTTTCAATCTGTTTTAGAAAATGAAAAGATTGTATCTCGCTTATTGCATACCAGTCATGCTTTTCACTCAGCTATGATGGAACCTGTTGTAGCCCCTTTCCTTAAAATTGTTGAATCGATTCAATTAAACCAGCCTGTCATTCCTATCTCTTCCACAGTAACTGGCAATTGGTTAACTGCTCAAGAAGCTACAGATCCGCATTATTGGGCCAATCATTTACGTAATACAGTCTTGTTTAGCCATGCATCACAAACTTTGTTAAATAATGGCTATAAAGCATTTCTGGAATTAGGACCTGGAAATGTTACTTCTACATTAGTGCGGCAACAAGCCGGCCAAATGCAGGTAATCATCACTCCTAGTCTGGAGCGAGATGAAGATATTACTTCAGAGTATTTTGCAACGCTGAAGGCGGCAGGAACACTATGGCAAAATGGTTTCGAAATCGATTGGACTTCCTTCTATAAAAACGAACAAAGAATCAAACTTACTAACCTGCCCACATACGCTTTTAATAAAAAAAGTTATTGGGTAAATCCCCCTATAGCAGATAAAGTTATTGCACCATATACGAACATTGTTGAAGCAGAACACACAACTCAGCACCAACCACCCTTATCTAATATGCGAAAAGAATTAATTAAAGAAAAAGTCCTACAGTTACTGGAAGATACTTCTGGAATTGATATGGATACAATCACGGACGACGCCACTTTCTTTGAAATAGGCTTTGATTCACTTATCATGACTCAATTAGCCGCTGCGGTAAAAAAGGAATTTAATTTACCCATTACATTTAGGCAACTTAGCAATGATCTTGCGACTGTTGAAGCATTAACAGAACATCTTGATAAAAATCTTGCACCAGATTTGTTTCAACCGAAACAACCTGCGACAGGTCAGCCAAATTATACTAATAATAACCAAGCACATATACCACCGCCTACAGCAAATACAGCCATTGATTCACTAAGCCAACAATTACAGCAACTAGCTGCACAGTTAGCATTGTTGCAATCATCAGGTCAAAATAACGCTAACGCTCCCGCCCCTAAACCTTCTTTCGAAGTAAATGGGAATAACAAAATCGCAACGAAAGCAGCCATTGATTATAAAGATTTAAGTACAGAGGAAATAACAGAATTAAAAAAACCTTTTGGGGCTACTGCCAAAATTGATAAAACACAAACCACACTAAACCTAAAACAAGAACAGTTTTTACAAGATTTAATAAATAGGTATGTAAAAAAGACAAAAAGCAGTAAAGACTATACTAAACAGCATCGGCCTTATATGGCCGATCCTAGAGTTGTATCAGGGTTTAAGCCATCTACAAAAGAAATCGTTTACTCAATTGTAGTTAACAAATCAAAAGGCACGAGACTCTGGGATATAGATGGCAATGAATATATTGACGCTTTAAATGGGTTTGGAGCGAATATGTTGGGACACCAGCCCGACTTTATCGTGAAAGCATTGAAAGATCAGATTGATGCCGGATTTGAAGTGGGTCCGCAACACGCACTGGCAGGTGAAGTAGCCAAGCTTGTGTGCGAATTTACTCAACATGAGAGAGCAGCTCTTTGCAATACTGGTTCCGAGGCTGTATTAGGAGCTATGCGCATTGCGCGAACGGTTACTAATAAATCTATCATTGTTGCATTCAGTGGTTCTTATCATGGTATTGTTGATGAAGTTGTTGTAAGGGGTACAAAAAAATTAAAAACATTCCCTGCAGCCTCAGGAATTATGATAGGGTCTGTTCAAAACATGCTCATTCTTGAATATGGAACTCCGGAAAGCTTACAAATCATAAAAGAAAGGGCTGATGAAATAGCAGGCGTTTTAGTAGAACCTGTTCAAAGTAGAAGACCAGACTTTCTACCCATAGAGTTCTTACGTTCTCTAAGAACGCTTACGGAGGCTATAGACATTCCTTTGATATTCGATGAGGTTATCACAGGCTTCAGAATGCATCCAAGGGGGATGCAAGGTATATTAGGGATAAAAGCTGATTTAGCCACATATGGTAAAGTAATAGGTGGAGGTATCTCAATAGGCGTAATTGCTGGTAATAAAAAATATATGGATGCGCTGGATGGAGGCACATGGCAATACGGAGACGATTCAATGCCAGAGGTAGGCGTTACTTATTTTGCCGGTACTTTTGTAAGACATCCACTTGCATTAGCAACTACTAAGGCATCACTTACTTATATGAAGGAGAAAGGTATTACTTTACAGGAAAGCCTTACAAAAAGAACTCAACAACTTGTCGCTAATTTAACTGAAGTGTGCAAACAATTAAATGCACCAATTACTATTATTTCATATGGATCACTTTGGAGAATTAAGTTTAACAAAGATCAACCCTACAACGATCTACTTTTTGTTCTATTAAGAGAAAAAGGTATCCATATTCTTGATGGATTCCCTTGTTATATGACTGATGCGTATACACAAAACGACATTAGTACTATTGTTAAGATTTTTGAAAGTAGCCTAAATGAATTAATCAAGGCTGAATTCTTAACAGGAGTACAAGCGCTAGCAAGTACAGCATCATCTGTTTCTATTAATTATTCTGAATCGGGAGCTCCAGTACCAGGAGCTAGACTAGGAAGAGACAGTAATGGTAACCCAGCATGGTTTATTAAAGATGAAAAAAAACCTGGCAGTTACCTTCAAGTAGATCTACAATAACTAAAAAGAACATTACACCAAGTGAGTCACCAATATAAGTTTACAGCAGTCGATTTTGATCCTTTTGGAGGAAAGGAAATTGAAAAAATAATTCGAGTCAATGACTCTCAAAAAGAAATATGGTTATCGTGTATGTTTGGCGGCACTAATGCCAATCTTGCATACAATGAATCTATCTCTTTACGTTTTACAGGAAATTTGGATATTCTTTCTTTTGAAAAATCTCTTGCTCTTCTTATAAATAGACATGAGGCACTTAGAAGCTCATTTAGCGGAAATGGAGACAATATATTTATCTACTCATCATTGCCTGCAAATCTAAAAATTGAAGACCTATCAAAACAAGAATCTTCTACCCATGAAAAAACAATTGAAGTGTTCATCAAAAAAGAAATGAATACTCCTTTTGTTCTTGAGGAAGCGCCTTTGTTTCGGTTTTTCCTTCAAATACTAGGCAATTCTTCTTTCCATTTCACCTTATTTAGCCATCATATAATTGTCGATGGATGGTCGATGGGAGTTATTCTAAAAGATTTAAGCGCCCTATACAATACTTTTATTAGTAAAGAAGCCTTCTACCCCCCTTTTCCTGCGCAAATGAGCAGTTATACAGAACAGCAACTTGCCTTTAATAAAACTAAAGAGTATAAACAAACTGAAGAATATTGGTTAAACCAGTATAAAGATTTTGCCCCTGAATTAAACTTACCTATTAACTCTCCTCGAATTTCACCTAGAACATTTAAAGGCGACCGCCACGATTGGTTACTAAATAAACAGCTAGTTGACGATATAAAACAAATTAGCAAAAAAAATGGAAGTAGTCTTGTCACATGTCTACTTTGTGCATTCGAGATTTACATATCACACCTTACAAATCAAACTGAAATTGTCATTGGCTTACCAGCAGCTGGTCAAGTAGCCTATGAAAACTTTGAACTGGTTGGACATTGTGTAAATGTAATGCCATTAAAAAGTTCTATTAATAAAGAAGATAGTTTTGCCGAGTATTTGAGAAAAAGAAAAAACTATTTACTTGATGCATACGATAATCAAAAAATCGCTTTGGGGGAGCTAATAAAAAAAATAAACATTAAAAGAGATAGTACAAAAATTCCTCTCACACCTGTTGTTTTTAATGTCGATTTAGGTATGGATCAAGGGGTTTTATTTCAAGAAATAGAATACGAATTATTATCCAATAAAAGGGAGTATGAAATATTTGATCTATTTCTTAATATCACCGAGTCAAAAGGAAATTTAATTCTTGAATGGTCTTATAATGCTCAAATTATAAATAGCTCTTCAATTCTAAAAACAATAGACGAATTTAATACTCTCTTAGAAAAAATTGTTTCAAATGCAGAACAGCCTATAAAGAACTACTTCCCTGCTAGCTTAAATAAAGAAATACAAACTTTTAAAACTTCCGAGTACCCATCTACTACTATCCATCATCTTTTCTCAGAGCAAGCTAAGCTTACTCCTTCAAAAACGGCTTTATTATTCGGACAGCAAAGCCTCTCCTACCGAGAACTGGAGGAGAAATCTAATCAGTTTGCAAGATATCTTCAAAAGCAAGGCGTAGGCAACGAAACTCTTGTAGCAATAAATCTGAATAGATCAATAGATCTAATTATCACAATCCTAGGTATCTTAAAATCCGGAGCAGCTTATGTTCCTATTGACACCCAATATCCGGAAGACAGAATTCAATACATGCTTGAGGACAGTAAGAGTAAAATTGTAATATGCCATAAGGATACTTCATCTGCCATTATAAAGATCTTAGAAAAGAAAGTCATATTAGAGGACACTTGGGAACAAATCAAAAAAGAATCAGGAAATGCTTTATCAGAAATAGCAGGACCAGACAATCTCGCTTATGTAATGTATACTTCCGGATCTACGGGTAAACCTAAGGGGGTAATGATAGAACACAGAAATGTTATAAGCTTGGTTAAAAATATTGATTACGTATCCTTTTCTCCAGAAAAAACACTACTATCGACAGGGTCTCCATCTTTTGATGCAACAACATTTGAATACTGGGGCATGCTCTTAAATGGAGGAACTTTAGTTCTATGTGAAGAAGAAACACTTTTTGATAATACTCTTTTAAAGACTACTATAAAAAATAACAAAATTGGTATAATGTGGTTCACCTCAAGCTTGCTTAATAAGTGGGTGAATATGGACATCACAGTTTTTGAAGGACTACAAACCATACTGGCAGGGGGTGAAAAGCTATCAGAAAAGCATATAAATCAAATAAGAACTAAATTTCCAGACATTCAGCTAATTAACGGTTATGGCCCTACAGAGAACACTACATTCTCTTTAACATATAATATAAGCAAAAACACACCGAATAGCCCTATCCCAATAGGAAATCCATTAACAAACAGAACTGCTTATGTATTAGATGAAGAGCTACAGCTCTGTGCTGAAAATATTGTAGGAGAACTATATGTTGGAGGAGCGGGTATTGGAAGAGGCTATTTAAACAATGAGCAACTAACAGCTGAACGATTTATCAAAAACCCATTTGATAATAATGCTTCAAATAAAAAGCTATATAAAACTGGCGACCTAGCTAAATTGTTACCTAATGGAGAAATAGAATATGTGGGACGAATCGATGATCAGGTAAAACTAAGAGGATTTAGAATCGAGCTCGGCGAAATTGAAAATATTCTTTGCCAGCACAATAATGTTGAAGATGCAATTGTGGCGCTTTTGGAAAGAGAAGAAGACCTTGAAAAAAAATTAGTAGCTTATATTATACCAAAAGGTTCTTATAACAAAAATGAAATTATAACTTACCTACAGTCCAAACTCCCGGACTACATGGTACCTCGCATTTTTATAAATATAGAAAGTATTCCTTTAACTAAAAATGGTAAAGCCGACAGAAAAAAGCTCACATTTTTATACCCTATTCATGAAGAACGAGATACCGCTTTTATAGCCCCTCAGACCCCTCTTCAAGAGGCTATTGCTAGTATTTGGCAAGAAGCCCTTGGCCTTAAACAGATAGGCCTTTACGATGACTTCTTTGCATTAGGAGGTCATTCACTACTAGCGCTACAATCCATGATAGCTCTTGAGAGAGCCACCGGGAAAAGAGTACCTTTGGCAAGCCTGTTGAACAATTCAACCATCTTCAAACTTTCACAGCTTATAGAAAAAGATCAGGACAAGCTTTGGAATTGTCTAGTTCCAATAAAGCCTGTAGGAAGCAAAGCTCCTATATTTTTCGTTCACGGTGCAGGTCTAAATGTTCTTACTTTCAGAGAGATTTGCAATTATTTGGATCCAGAACAGCCTGCTTATGGTTTACAAGCAAAGGGGTTAAATGGAAAAGATAAACCTCTGAATAAGATGGAAGATATTGCTGAATTGTATATTTCAGAAATTTTAAAAGTAAACCCTAATGGGCCTTTTGCACTAGGTGGATATTCATTCGGAGGCATGATTGCATTTGAAATGGCTCAACAATTGAGAGCCCAAAACAAAGAGGTTATATTTCTGGGTTTATTTGATACATCAGCAGATCAATCAGACCACAATTATCCATTGGTAAAAAAAATCATTACCAGAACAAATACATTTTTTAAAAAAATATGGTGTACGCTTGTATTATTTTATGATAGGCCTTTATTCATATTCAAGTATAGAATGCGTTCAATGGGGATTCGCCTAAAAGAATTATATTCAAAAGTAAAGAGGCAAATAGTAAAAGAAAACCCTAATGATGTTCGAGTTTACTCTAGACAAATTATTGACAATTTGTTTGTTGCTCATAAAAATTACACAATAACACCCTACGATGGCAATGCCGATTTATTCCGGGCAAAAATTAAGACTAGCTACATTGAAGACTTTGAATTTTTAAACTGGAAGCCATATATTAAAGGAGATTTAAATGTTCATGATGTACCAGGAGAGCACACTTATATTTTTGATGAGCCGAATGTAAAAGAGCTTGCTATGGCCCTTCAGAACTCTTTAGATAAAGCAGTCGCAACTAGGAAATCTGTAAAGTAGCTCACCTTATGGCTTTTGTAGCTATTCACTATAATTGTATTAAAGATATTGCTTGGCAAAATAGCAAAGTAATGTTTAAAACAAAGGAAGGGCATCTTGACTTATGGATGTCTCCTATATATACAAGGCCTGACTTGCTATCTTCCTTATCATCAGTATTAAACCAGGAAGAAATTGATTACTCAAAAAAGTACCGTTTCAAAAAAAACGAAGAATCATATATTTTTTCTAAAGCCATAACGAAAATTTTATTAGCAAAATACCTTTCTATTCCTCCAAAAGAGATTGTGTTTAAATTCAATTCATCTACAAAACCCTACTTAAAGAACTCTTGCTCAAACTCTCTTTACTTCAATATATCTCACTCTGCCAATACCATACTAATAGCTATTTCCTCGACTGAAATTGGAGTTGATATAGAATTTTATGACAACAATTTTTCGTTTACTTCGATCTTGGAGGAATGCTTTTCCGAAAAAGAAAGGTTATTTATTAAAGAATCCAAGACACCTTTACCTAATTTTTATAAACTATGGACTCGTAAAGAGGCTCTCTTAAAAGCTACTGGAATCGGCTTACTTGATGACATATCTCAAATTCCATCCTTATCAGGTTCACATAAAATAGATGAGCATATTATAAATTCTGATATTCCATGGCAAATTAGTAGCTTTGAGGTTGAAAAACAGCTTGTTGCAAGCATTTGCTACAACACTACAATCAAAAAAATAAACTTTTTGAGAATACCGATTAACTGCTTTTTCTAATTAAAATCATCCTGAAATATTTATTAAATTTTTCTTACTCAACTACAAACAAACTAATGATAAAAGACTCTGATGTAATCGTTTTTGATATTGATGGCACTTTGTGCGAAGAAATGAAGCCTCAGCAAACATATCTAGACCTGCAACCAAAAGCCAAAATGGTTGCTAAGTTGAAAGAATATAAAAGCAAAGGGTTTTATATTATTTTAAGCACAAGTCGTAATATGAGAAGTCATCAAGGAAATATTGGAAGAATTAATGCCACAACCGCTAAAATACTTCTGGAGTGGCTTGAGATTCATGACATTCCCTTTGATGAAATCCACTATGCAAAACCTTGGTGTGGACATAATGGATTTTATGTTGATGATAAATCAATTCGACCTGATGAGTTTCTCAACTATTCTCATGAGCAAATAATTAAACTACTAGATTCTAAAAAAAATGTCTGATCTTCTATTAATACCAGCTGCAAAATTCATCGCTCCAGAATTACAATTAGACTTCGGCTTAATACCTCCAGTATTGCTCCCTTTGGGTACTTCTACGGCGCTTGATTATATAACAAGCAATCTTTCTTATGACAAATGTTATGTTGGCTTACTAGAAGAATACCAAAGAGTAGAAAACTATATTAAAAATAAAAACCTTGACGCCAGCACTATTCTACTAGAAAATCAAAACACTCCTAAATCTAATCAACTTGGCTATACAATAAAGTATATGTTGGAAAATAGCAATCTCCAACCCGGAGACTCTGTTTTCATCAACTTTGGAGACACCATTATACTGGAAGAAAATAGAAACTTTATAAAAAGCGAAAAAGATGTCATATACATCTCTGAAATTACTGAGAAATTCAGATGGACTTTGATTGACCTAGAAAATGGACAAGTACAGTTTTACGATAAAAACATTTTAAAAAAGCCTGATTCAGGTAGAGTCATTGCAGGGTTATTTTATATTAAAGATGCTATCTCATTTTTATCAACACTTCAGGAGGAATGGGAAAATCAACCAATTGAACTATCTGATGGAAAAGATCTTTTTTATTTTGCGCTTGAATCATATTTAAATAAAAGAAACGATCTTCATATTCAAAGAGTTCCAAAAGAAAAATGGGTTGACTTGGGTCACCTTGATACCTTCTATAAATCAAAAGCAAACTTTCTTAATGCGAGGCATTTCAATTCATTTGAAATTGATCTTTTTTGGGGTAAAGTCAAAAAAAAGAGTGTTTATAAAAAAAAGTTTATAGATGAAATAAACTGGTACATAAGCCTACCTATTGGATTAAAATCCTTAATACCTAATATTTATTCTTTTTCGACAGAAGAAAATCCATTTGTAGAACTGGAATATTACAGTTACCCAACGTTAAACCAAATATATCTATTTAGTAACATTACACATTCTCAATGGAAAGAAATCTTTACTAAGCTCTTACAAGTACACAAAGAGTTTAGAAACTATCCAAAATCGTTAGATAGGAATTCTCTGAAATCTTTTTATTTTGAAAAAACTAAACAACGTATAACTGATTTAAAAAAAGATAAAACATTCGAACCTTTTTTCGAGAAAGATATAATTGCAAATAAAACAAAATACCCTTCTCTTACATATTTACTAAGTACCCTTGAACAGTTTATCGAAGATTATATCATAAATACACCGGTAACTGGTAGCATAATTCATGGAGACTACTGCTTAAGTAATATTTTATATGATGTTAAAACAGGAATGATAAAAATCATTGACCCTCGGGGAAGCTTTATTGATGTTTCAGTTTATGGAGACCCTCGTTACGATCTTGCTAAACTAACCCATAGCATACACGGTTACTACGATCATATATTAACAGGAAACTACGAACTACTAGAAACAAACTCACTTGAATACTCTCTTACCATATTTAATTCTGAAGAGCATTCATCATTGTCAGCCATTCTTATTGACTTAATGGAGGAAAATGATTTTGATACTAAACAAATTCTAGCAATTGAAAGTTTACTTTTTTTAAGCATGATACCATTACATTCTGATGACACCAAGCGACAAAAAGCTTTTTTGCTAAGAGGGTTGGAACTTTATTATTCAATACAAAAAAGTATATGAAAATAATAATTACAATGGCCGGAAAAGGTCAAAGGTTTAGAGATGTCGGCTTCACTGTACCAAAATTCATGATAAATGCCTTAGGAAAAAGCTTGTTTCATTGGTCACTTATTTCTTTACGGGATTTTTTTCAATATCAATTTATATTCATTACAAGGCACGAAGACAATGCTACAGATTTTATTGTTGAGGAGTGCAAACATTTAGGCATTGAAAATCCTCAAATCTTATCAATAGAAAGTACTACAGATGGCCAAGCCACTACCGTACTGGTTGCAGATAAACATCTTGACGACGCTGACCCCTTTTTGGTATACAATATAGACACTTATGTAAAGGAAGGGACGCTTCTGAAAAATCAATTAAAAGGTGATGGATTTATTCCTGGTTTCACTGCCGAAGGAACAAAATGGAGTTTTATAAAACTCGACGCTGCTAATAAAGTAGTTGACATTAGGGAAAAAAGTAGAATTTCTGATATTGCTACACTAGGGTTTTATTACTTCAAATCCTATTCTTTGTATAAAGAGTTCTACTACAAGACTTTTCAAGACGAATCTACTTTAGTAAATGGAGAAAAATACATTGCCCCTATATACAAAGAAATGATAGCAAACAATAATACTGTATATGGGATTGTCGTTTCAGCTACTTCCGTTTGGGGACTAGGAACACCCGATGATTTAAACTTATTTTTAAATAATTATGAACAAGACTAAAGGAGTACTTCTACATAAAAAAAGCAAAGTCGATATTCCTTCTAACTATATACGGCTTGAAAATGAATGGTTTGATCACAGGAATTCTATTACTGAAGTTTCTGGAATATCTCCCGGAAGTTTATCCGAAATAAAAACATTTGGAATATTTGAAAAAATATACCCTTTAAGAGACTATTTAAAAAAAATTGATACATTATTAAGTTCTGCTGGAGGAATACTTTCTATTATTTATTTTACTGCCGGCGATACTTATACTGGAGGAAGTTTTATTAGACCAATCTCATTTTTACTTCGTGAAATTTCACTTTCCTATGGAAACAGATATCAGCTTGTAAAAAAAGAAGAAAAAAATAGTATCACTGAATTAATTTTTATAAAAAACAAAGGAACGGAAATACTTGGAGATTCAATTACAAAATGGTCATTTGGCATCGTTAGTGATGGTCGGAAAAAAAATAATATTAATAATATAATTTCTCAAATACACGCATTTAATATCCCTAATTATGAAATAATAATTTGTGGCCCTGAAAATGAATCTTCATATCCTACCGCCAATATAAAAGTTCTTACAGATTTAGATTTATATCATGACCTAAGAACACCTATAACAGCAAAAAAAAATAGAATAATTCACAGTTCTAAATTTAATAACCTTGTTATACTACACGATAGAATTTCATTTCCAGATGACTGGTATGAAAAAATGGTGACTTATGGAAACTGTTTCGAAATATTGACAAATAAAATACTAGATGAAGAAACTCATAGTCTAAGAGTACAAGATTGGATGGTTTCAGAAATCGACTTCAACAATTATGAGACCAAACATATCGGTTACTTTCCTTACGATAAATGGCATCCGAATATTTACGTCGATGGAGGATTTATAATTGTAAAGAAAAATATTATAATGGCAATTAATGGATACAACAATTCATTACATTGGGGTGAAGCTGAAGATGTTGACCTATCTGTTAGATTATACAATGCTGGCTATGTGACAAACATTAATACTAAAAATGAAGTATATACAAAAACGCATCGTCACAAGGGCATTGACAATCAGACGTTTTTTAAAAAGCCAAACTTATTAAAAGAAAAATACAACAATTTAAAAAACAAAAATTACTATCAAAAAAATCTAAAAAAAGAAAAACAAAGTTACAGCTCATTTATTAGTATGACGAAAATTGATTTTACCGACTTTTCCTAATTACTACATTTAATGTATGAATTTAATTTTAAAAAAAATTCTTAAAAATGAAGTTTTAAAAAACTTTTCAGTATTAACTTTTTCAAGCATTCTTGCTCAAGGCTTAGCAATTATTAGTAGTATAAAAATAGCAAAAAGCCTAATGCCTGAATTTTACGGATTATTCAGTTTTGTACTTTCTCTATCCTCTATATATGTTGTAATTGTATCTCTAGGGCTTAGAAATGTTATGATTAGAAGCATAGCTATTAATAGAGAAACAGCTTTTAAGCAGTTTACAATTAGCTTTATTATTCGCACTTTAGCATTTATAGTAGGCATCCTACTTATTTTCTATTACAATTATTACTTTTCGAAAGTAACATTAGACAATCATACATTATTGCTACTTTGTATTAATGTATTTGCACTACTTCAGTGGGACACAATAGAATCAATAACATTTGGTTTTGAAAAAATGAAGTTTTCCGCTTATGTAAATGTATTAATGACAGTCATTTGGGTACTTATAATTTTTCTACTTCCCGAAAAAATTATAACTGTAAAACTTCTTTTATTAATAACAGTAATTATCCAAATTTTAAAAGTACTGATTTTAACATTCTTTGCGTATAAAGAGAAAATGATTCGATTTTCAAATTTTAAAAATAAGTCTGAAATAAAATCAATAAGTAAAGATGCCTTCCCCTTTTATATATTAGCCATATTCACATTGTTTACTTCTCAACTTTCTGTAGTCTACTTAGAGCAGATGTCGAATTATCAAGAAATTGCATACTTCAACATAAGTAATAGAATCATTTATCCTCTTGAGCTAGTGCTACTAACGTTAATGACAAGTTTATTTCCAGTACTCTCTCGCAATCATGAGCACGATAAAGAAAGATTTTCAAAAACTATTAATATTACCTTTTTAAGCCTTTTTAGCATAGGCGTGTTAGGTGCATTGGTAATTAGTACTTTTCGAAATGAAATAGTAGAGCTTCTTTATGGTAGTAGCTATAGCGCTACAGCAGATGTAATTGCTATCCAATGCTGGTATGTTATTTTATTTGGAATCTTTTGTTTTATCGGAACTGTTTTAAGTGCTACAAACAGACAAGTACTTCTATCAAAACTTTCAATCTTATATGCAATTATATCAGCACCATGCTTAATTTATGGAGCAAGATTTGGCGCCAATGGTTTAGCAATTGGTTTTATAGTAGCAGGAATATTAAACATGACATATCACTTATACTGGATTCAAAAATCAATACCCAAAAAAATAAATGTAAAATATTTTTACGCTGCTTTAGGAATTTATGTATTCTTTTTTTTAGCCTCTCTAATTATAACAAAGCTCGACTTCATTACACGAATAGCTGTAATGTCAGTCTTTTTAAGCACTATAGGAATAATTGGTTATAAAGCTTACCAAATAAATAAAAAAAAGAAATACTCCTTATGAAAAATACCACACTTCTTTCAGAAGGAAAGATTTCATTCTATTTTCTTCTTTTATTCTGTTTATCATCAATTTCTTTCTTACATCCACTTTTTCTAGGAGATGTAATAAGAAATGACAGATATATTATATATCTACATTTGCTACTTATGCTTTTTATCGTGTATAGTAGCTTATATACATTTTTCGAAAAGACAAATGCATTTGTCTTTTCGCTTCCTTTAAAAATCATTTTACTTGCTATCATATTTTCAATCATTTCTGCTCACTTCTTTTGGAATCAGCCTTTGTTGACTTGTATTCTTGCTGTAGTAAATACTGTTGGCGGATATCTGCTATATTTTTATCTAATTAGAGTTAAACCCTCTGCACTATTAATAGAAAATATTATAATTATAATGGGCACCATTTCAATTGGCGCTTTCTATCTTAGTCTTTCAATTTCCCCAAAGGAAATTTTCGGCAACCCCTTCGATATTAATGACTTCAGTAGAGGATTTCAAAGAATACAGCTTGCAGGATTTGGATATATATATCTACTTTTTTTTATGTCTTTGAATAAGCTTGTAAATAAATGTAGCAATAAATTACTGTGGTTTTTTTTAATTAGTGCATGTTATATAGCAATAATTTTAAGCCTTACAAGAACTTATCTTGCTTTTACAACTATTATAGCTATAGTATACTTGTACATAAATAGTAAGTTTAGAATAAAACTACTACTACTACTACTAATCACAGCTTTAGTTATTTTTTTACCAAAATTTGAATATGTTAAACTGATGATTAATCTTACAGAGGATAATTTATCAGAATCAAAAGATTATGTAAGAATCCAAGGAGTGAAGTATTTCTTAACAGAATTCCAGCAATCTGACTTTACACGTATTTTTGGAAATGGTTTTGCATATGGAGACTCCGATTACTCAAACTTTATCAATCAACTTAAAATAACAGACTTATTATATATAGAAGATCTTGGAATTATTGGCTTATACGTATATATGGGTATTCTTTCTATTATAGCATATATTCTAATATTTTTCAAAGGAATAAAAGAAAAAATGCAAAAAAACAAAATGTACTTAAAACTATTTTTGATTTTTGTTTTATTAATATCATTTAATTCATATGCTATTTATAGTGTTGACTTCTTATTGCCATTAGTATTTGTATTTTATTTATATGAAATTAATAAAGTAGAGAACCAGCGTATTGTTCGAAATAAAGTTAAAAAAACTATATAACATTATACATTTTGAAAAAAATATTAATCATATCACCAGTACCAACTCACCCTCCTTTTGCAGGTCATAGTGCCTCTATACTTGAATATTCAAAATATCTAATAAACAAAGGAAATGAGGTTCATTTTTTTTATATTTCTACTCATGTAAACGAATCTATCGAATCGATGAGTTTATTTTGGGGAGACAAACTTACAATTCTCAAAAGCAAAAGATATAGTATTCAATTAAAGCTTATAATAAAACTTAGATTTTATCTGAATAAAAAAAAAGAATATAAAGTTGATGATTGGTGCCCATGGGGATTAAAAAAAAGAATACGCAAGCTTCAAGAACAAGAAAATTTTGATATAATATGGATTAATTATGTATGGCTGAGTAAGTTATTCGAAGGAATTAAAGTCAAAACTAAAGTATTAGATACACATGATCTCTTTTGGGAAAGAAATAAAAGAGTAAATGGAGATTGGTTTTCAACAAGCTATAAACAAGAAAAAAAAGCTTTAGATAGGGCTGATTATATTTTAGCTGTTCAAGATGAAGAGGCTGAAATATTTAGTAAAATGACTTCTAAAAAAGTTATCACAACTTATAGGTATTTCTCTTTACGCGAAACAAAATCTACTAACTGTAGTAAATTACTATTTTTTGCAAGCGGAAATAAATCCAATATTGATAGTATTACTTGGTTTATCGAAAATGTATTTTCCAATTTGATAAAAATTAAACCCGACACAGAGTTATTAATCGGTGGTAGCATTTGTGATAGCTTGAAAGTTAATGAATCAAAAAACATTAACATACTAGGAAAATTTGAAGACCTCATGGATTTCTATAAACTAGGAGACATAGCGATCAATCCTGTATATACGGGCACAGGATTGAAGATAAAATTATTCGAGGCTCTTTCATTTGGTAAAATATTAATTACTCATCCTCATAATTTAATCGGTATTCCTTTCACAGAAAACATTCCCGTTTTTAGTGCTACGAGTAAAGAAGAATATACTTCTACTATACTTACTCTTTTAAATGATATAGACCTTCGCAAATCATTGAAGACACGGATTAATGAATATATGAATAGTTATAATAATTTGGTAGAAGAAAGGCTTAAACAATTCTTATAAAAAATAGAAGCTAATGTAATATCCCAAGAGTTGGGTCATTGTGTTGTTGTTGTTGTAAGCTCCCCCAAAAATAGTACGTTTTAAAAGTAGACAAAAGTCTTAATTTTAAAAACGTAAAAGATGAAAAAGAGTCAATTCAGTGCT
>CAZPPM010000044.1:0-22192 GCA_964588445.1 uncultured Citrobacter sp. | reverse complement strand
GTTGCCAGTTTATCAATGCAATCAATGATTACCTGCAAATGTCAGGAAGCTAATGCCCCAACCCATACGCATAGGAACTAGAGACAGCCAATTGGCTGTTTGGCAAGCTACGCAGGTAAGCAATTTGCTTACGCAGCATGGTTTTGAAAATGAACTCGTATATATCAAGAGTGAAGGAGATCTTAACCTTACAACTCCTTTGTATGAAATAGGGGTGCAAGGTATTTTTACTCGTAATCTCGATATTGCTTTATTAAATAATCGCATTGACATAGCGGTTCACTCTATGAAAGATGTGCCAGTGGTTTTACCTAAAGGCATAGTGCAAGCGGCTGTATTAGCAAGAGGTAACTATAAAGATTTATTGATACCCAAAGAAGAATATACGCAAGACATACTTTCTACGGCATCTTCTTTTATCATAGCTACAAGTTCTATTCGACGACAGGCACAATGGCTGCATCGTTATCCCGGCAGTGTGATAGAAAACCTAAGAGGAAATGTAAATACACGCTTACGCAAATTGGAGGAGAGCAATTGGACGGGTGCCATATTTGCAGCGGCAGGTTTGGAAAGAACAGGCTTGCGTCCTACTAATGCGATTGAACTTGACTGGATGCTGCCGGCGCCGGCACAAGGCGCAATTATGGTTGTGTGTAGGGAAGAAGAGAAAAAAATAAAAGACGCTTGCGCTTTGTTTCATGATGAAGCTACAGCGCTATGTGTACAGGAAGAACGATTTTTCCTAAAAACATTAATGGGTGGATGTACAGCTCCCATCAGTGCATTGGCGATTATAGAAAATGATCAATTTTCTTTCAAAGGCAGTTTGTTTTCTGTAGATGGACGACAAAAAATAGAAACAGAAAAAATAGTATCGGTAACTGCAGCAGCAGGAGTAGGGATAGCGGCTGCTACTGAAATACTGCAAGCAGGCGGAGACAAACTGATGGAGGAAATTCGGCAACATGGATAGTAAGATACATATACTAAGCACCCGCAAGCTGGACGAAGAATTACTGCGAGTTGCCGCGGCAAAGAATATTGAGATCGATGTGTATCCTTATATTGCTATACATCCAAAAAAAGACGAGGCTACAGTAGCAGAGATCGCTACAGTAGCAAAAAGAAAATGCATAGTTGTTTTTACGAGTCGAAATGCGGTAGATGTTGTTACAAATGTATTACCATTTGTTCCTGACTGGCAGATAGCGACCATTGGAGGGGCTACACGTAGCGCTGTCGCCTCTTTTTTTGGTGAAGAAAAAATAATCTTGGCGGCGGCTACAGGAAAAGAATTAATGGAGAAATTGGTAACATTACAACCATCTATTCCTATTGTTTTTTTTGCAGGTAACAGGCGATTGGATACGATTCCCATAGGTGTACAGGATGCAGAATTAGCCTTTGAAGAAATTATAGTGTACGATACGATAAATACACCCCGACAAGAAACTGAAGTGTATAGCGGTATACTTTTTATGAGTCCCAGTGCTGTGGAAAGTTTTTTTTCCTGCAATCAAATTCAGGAGGAGGTTGTTTTATTTGCCATAGGCGAAACAACGGCTACAAGTATTCGACAAAAGGTGTCCAATAAAATTATTATTAGCGGGTTTCATTCGCCGCAACAACTCGTTCAAAAAATTATTGATTATTACTCATGATTAAAAACGATTTACTACTAAGAGCCTTACGAGGAGAAGAATTATCAAGACCGCCGGTATGGATGATGCGGCAAGCGGGTCGCTATTTACCGGAATATATTGTACTCAGAAATAAGTATGGTTTTTTTGAACGTTGCCAAACACCCGAACTGGCTTGTGAGATTACTTTACAGCCTGTTGATATCATCGGAGTAGATGCGGCTATTCTTTTCTCCGATATTTTAGTAGTGCCTCAGGCAATGGGATTGGAAGTGCAATTGATAGAACAGAAAGGCCCTGTGTTGCCGGATCCGATACAAACAGCAAAAGATTTTGAACGTATCACAGTACCCGATGTACAGGATCGATTGCAGTATGTTTTTGATGCTATTCGTTTAACAAAAAAAGAATTGAATGGCTGTGTGCCATTGATTGGTTTTGCCGGCGCACCTTGGACACTGTTATGTTATATGGTGCAGGGTAAGGGAAGTAAGACATTTGATGAAGCTAAAGCATTTTGCTATACACAACCGGAACTGGCTCATCAGTTATTGCAAATGATAACTGATACAACGATTGCTTATTTAAAGGCACAAATCAAGGCTGGTGCGGACACTGTACAATTATTTGATAGCTGGGGAGGCTTATTAAGTCCGCATGATTTTGAAACCTATTCACTGCGTTACATTCGGCAGATAGTGGCTGCAGTGAAAGAAGAAGCGCCTGTGATTGTATTTGCCAAAGGTGCCTGGTTTGCACTCGAAGAGATGGCTGCAACAGGGGCTGCAGGATTGGGAATAGACTGGTGTATTACACCTGTTAATGCTCGAAAATTGGCAGGTAATACTATCACCTTACAAGGAAATTTTGATCCGGCTAAATTGCTTTCGCCTATTCCGGTTATTAAGAAAGAAGTAAAAACAATGCTGGATGCGTTTGGCTCGCAACATTATATTGCTAATCTGGGACATGGTATTTTACCGAATGTGCCAGTAGATCACGCCAAAGCATTTGTGGATACGGTGAAAGAATGGCATAAATAAAACTCATAAAAAGGACTGACGCTGCTCAGTACAATTGCGAAGCTTTTGTAACAATTTTAGGATTAAAAAGCAGAACAATGGAAGCAACAATTGTATCACCACAAGAGTCGATAGCTATGAATGCTGTAAAAGAAAACTGGATAAGCTTTATACATACATTACAAGATGCTATTTGTAGCGCATTGGAAAAAGCAGATGGCAAAGCCACATTTATAGAAGATAAATGGGCGAGAGAAGGAGGGGGTGGAGGTAAAACCCGTGTAATAACGAATGGGAATGTTTTTGAGAAAGGAGGTGTCAATACATCGGTGGTGCATGGGAAAGTGACGGATATCATGCGCCAGGCATTGAAGATAGATGGGGATAGCTGGTTTGCCTGCGGACTTAGTGTGGTGATTCATCCTGCTAATCCTTTTGTACCTACTGTACATTGTAATTACCGTATGTTTGAGTTGTATCATGTAGATGGTGAGTTGGCCGATAGATGGTTTGGTGGCGGTACTGATTTAACACCTTATTATTTGTTTGAAAAAGATGCTGTGCATTTTCATAAAACCTATAAAGATATATGTGATGATTACGGGATAGAGTTGTATAAAAAATTTAAAGAAGAGTGTGATAATTATTTTGTGAATCATCATCGCAATGGGGAGCGGAGAGGTATAGGCGGAATTTTTTATGATCATCAGCGAGCGGCAGGAGAAAGGGATACGGATTTTTGGGTAAATTTTGCCAAAGCCTGCGGGTATGGTTTTATTGATGCCTATATACCCATTGTAGAAAAAAGAAAGAATAATAGCTATATTGATGAGCATAAATACTGGCAGGAAATAAGAAGAGGAAGATATGTGGAGTTTAATCTCGTGCATGACCGGGGTACTATTTTCGGATTAAAAACAAACGGCCGCACAGAGAGTATATTAATGAGTTTGCCGGCTACAGTGCGCTTTGATTATAATTATACACCTGCGGTAGGAAGCGAAGAAGAAAAATTGTTGCAGGTTTGTTTGCATCCGAAAAGCTGGGTATAATCGTAGATCTCAGATTTTTTGATCTAAGATATAAATACCGAACTTCAAGGTGTAATTGCTAAACTATGGATAGAATAACGCTTCAAGAACGGGCTAAGTCGACGAATGATTTTGTAAACAAAATGAAAATAATTGTTTAGGAAGCAGATGAGTCTTTATACTGGCTGGAAATTATTAATGATATAAAAATGCTACAAACCGAATTGCTTAATAGATTGATAACGGAGGCCAATGAGCTTACTGCTATTTTTGTATCGTCTTTAAAGACATTGAGTCTCAACAAACCAAAATCTTAGATCCTAGATAAAAATAGTTTTATGTTCCTATTACGTCGCAACCGTATTCTTCGTCAATCCCCTGCCATTCGTAGTCTGGTGGCCGAAACCGTGCTTACACCATCCGACTTTATCGCTCCTCTTTTTATAGAGGAAGGAGAAAATGTAAAATTTGAAATTCCTTCTTTGAAAGGATACTCTCGTATGAGCATTGATAATACAGTAGCAGAAGTAAAGGAGTTGTGGCAATTAGGAATAAAAGCGGTTTTGCTATTTGTAAAAGCAAAGGACGAAGTAAAAGATAATACGGGTAAAGAAGCCTGGAATCCGGACGGCTTAATGCAACGAAGCATTAAAGCGATTAAAGCGGCCGTTCCAGAAATAGTTGTGATGACGGATGTAGCGCTCGATCCTTACAGTAGTTATGGGCATGATGGTATTGTAAAAGACGGTGAGATTGTTAATGACGAAACGGTAGAAGCCTTAGTCAAAATGAGCATCAGCCATGCTACAGCGGGTGCCGATTTTGTTGCGCCGAGTGATATGATGGACGGACGCATAGCCGCTATTAGAAACGGATTGGAGCAACATAATTTTACGAATACCGGCATCATGGCGTATAGTGCAAAATATGCCAGTTGTTTTTATGGCCCTTTCAGAGATGCGCTGGATAGTGCACCGGGCTTTGGCGATAAGAAAACATATCAGATGAATTATGCTAACCGCATAGAAGCGGTGAAAGAAACACTGATGGATGTGGAAGAGGGGGCCGATATAGTGATGGTGAAACCGGCCGTAGCTTATCTGGATATTATACGGGAAGTGAAAAATGTGGTAGATGTGCCGGTAAGTGCTTACCATGTGAGCGGCGAATATGCTATGATAAAAGCAGCAGCAGAAAAAGGCTGGATAGAGGAAGATAAAGCGATATTGGAAACATTGACTTCTATTAAAAGAGCTGGTGCTGATCTTATCGCTACTTATTTTGCGAAGCAGGCAGCGAAGCTGTTACAAGCTTAATAGTTAAAAAATTTAGACATGTCCCATTCAATAGCTATCCCGCTGAGTAAGGCGAAGGTTCAAAAGAATTTATGGATAGCAGTACTGTTTCTTGTTGCGGGTGTTTTTTTTGTAAGCAAGCCGTACTGGTTTATACGTAGTACGAATACAACCGTGATTACTGTTGTTGGGTACGGGATAATGATACTATCGGCATTGATAAGTATTGTTTTGCTAAAAAAACTAAACGATAAAAAGCCCGGCCTCTTGATAGATGGTGAAGGCATATTGGATAATTTTAGTGGCGTAGCTGCAGGTAAAATTTATTGGAAGGATGTGAGAAAGATTTCGACAGAAATTGTATCCGGGCAATCGTTTATTATGATTCATGTAAAAAACCCCAACGATTATTTGCGGGCGCAAAAAAATCCTATCAAAGTAAGTATGATGGAATTAAACCAGCGCTTATATCAAACACCTTTAAACATTTCGGCAAACGGATTGAAGATAAATATTACGGATCTGTACGAATCACTACAGCAGCAATTCGAAATGTATAAGAATAGATAGTTTACCTCAACTGAATTTACATGTACCAATATACTTCCAGCAAAAGTCTTTTTGAAAGAGCGCAGCAATCTATACCCGGTGGAGTTAATTCACCGGTAAGGGCTTTTAAAAGTGTAGGCGGAACGCCGGTTTTTATTAAAAAAGCAAAAGGCGCTTACTTATATGATGCAGATGATAATCGGTATATTGATTATATCGCCAGTTGGGGGCCGTTGATTTTAGGTCATGCGTATGAACCCGTAGTAGAAGCTATTCAGCAAAAAGCAAAAGAAGGAACTTCTTTTGGTGCGCCTACGCAGTTGGAAATTGAAATGGCAGAGTTGATAAAAAACATGGTGCCCAATGTGGATTTGATACGAATGGTAAGTAGCGGTACAGAGGCTTGCATGAGTGCACTGCGAGTAGCAAGAGGGTATACGGGCAAAAATAAATTTATCAAGTTTGAGGGTTGCTATCATGGACATGCAGATGCTTTTTTAGTAAAAGCAGGAAGCGGCGTAGCAACATTAGATATACAAGCTGTACCGGGCATTAGCGAAGCCGTAGCGCAAGATACGTTGGTAGCGCCTTATAATGATCTGGCGGCTGTAGAGCAATTAGTGGCGAAACATAAAGGAACCATTGCTGCAGTTATAATAGAGCCAGTGGCTGGGAATATGGGTTGTATTATTCCGCAAAAAGGATTTTTAGAAGGCTTGCGTAGGTTATGTGATGCAGAAGGTATGTTACTAATCTTTGATGAAGTGATGACAGGTTTTCGTTTAAGTGCCGGAGGGGCACAAGCGTATTTGGGTATCAATGCAGATTTGGTTACATATGGTAAAGTAATAGGTGCCGGAATGCCCGTAGGTGCTTTTGGAGGTAAAAAAGAGATCATGCAGTCGGTAGCGCCATTGGGAAAAGTGTATCAGGCAGGCACGTTGAGTGGTAATCCCATAGCGATGGTAGCGGGTTATACGCTGTTGAAAGAGTTAAACAGTAATCCTTCTATTTACAAAGAGCTGAATAAAAAAACGGAAATGCTGCGAGAAGGATTAGTCTCAATATTTAGGCAACATAATGTGCCAGTACAAATCAATCAATTGGGTAGTATGATTAGCGTACATTTTTCGGACAAACCTGTTATTGACTTTGCTACAGCGGCTGTAGCCAATAATGAATTGTTTAAACAATATTTTCATTATTTATTGCGTAAGGGCATTTACCTACCACCGTCTCCATTCGAAAGTTGGTTTTTGAATAATGCATTATCAACAGATGATATACAACAAACAATTGCTGCGACGGATCATTTTTTAAGTGAGCAGTTTGCCTAATTAATAAAGCACACTATTGTTTTAAAGCTGTTTTGTCAGCTGAATGTCATAAGTGGGTCTCTTTTTCTCTTTTCGTAAATACATTTTCTCTTTTAAGAAATAGAATGGCATTGGGAGCAGGAGCTTTGCGATGCCATTTTTTTATTGCAACCTACCAGCAGTAGCCCGGCCGATTTGCTCCCATCAACGAACCATATTTAAAAAAAGGATATGAGAAAGTTATTCTCTTTAGTGCTGTTTATCGGAATTACTATTTCACTGGTCGCCCAGGAAGATTCAGCGCATTATAAGGGTTTGGACGAAGTAGTAATAACAGGACAGTATAAGCCACAATCCCTAAAGAGCTCTGTGTATCAGGTGCGGGTTATTAGTAATGAAAGGATCAAATTTAGCGGAGCTACAAATATTCAGCAGGTATTGATGAATCAATTAGGTTTTCGTTTTTCTAACGACAATACATTAGGAACAACAGATGTACAACTGATGGGCATGGCGGGAAGAAATGTAAAAATTTTGTTGGATGGTGTTCCATTGATAGACAGAGGGGATACAAGAGAGAGTTTAGGACAAATAGATATTAATACAATTGAGAGAATTGAAATTGTAGAAGGGCCAATGTCTGTAGCGTACGGTTCCGATGCTTTGGCCGGAGTAATTAATATTATAACAAAGAGACCAACTAAAAATACATTAGCAGTAACGGCTCGTGCTCAGGAAGAGACAGTGGGTAATGAATATTATCCGTTTAGCTATAAAGGGATGCATACGCAAAGTCTTGGAGTGAACTGGAGCGATAATAAATGGAGTGTTGCTATTACTGGAGGCCACAATGATTTTGATGGCTTAGGAGGTGATACATATGGACGAGGGAAAAGCTGGCGTCCTAAGGAACAATGGTTGGCTAGTGCAAGAATTGGCTATCAATACGGCTCCCTGAATATTTATTATCGATTGGATGGATTAGATGAAGAAATAGCTTATCGCTATCCGATGAATATTAATACATACAGAGCGACTGATCAGTTTTACCGTACTAACAGGTACACTCATCAGTTACAAAGTCAATGGCATATCAACAAAAAAATACACTTAGCGTCTGTATTAGCATACACAGATTACAACAGGAAAACAAGAACTATTATTCATGATTTTATTGAAGGAACATCTGAGTTGGGTACGCAAGCAGGGCAACAAGACGTTTCTAAGTTCACAAGCCTTACATTTCGGAATACACTTTCTTATGAGTTGTCTGACAAAGTGTCTTTACAGCCAGGAATAGATATTAATCATGAAAAAGCGAGTGGTCAAAGAATAAAAAATAATCCAGAAATAAACGACTATGCATTTTTTGTATCTGCCGAAGTAAAGCCAACTTCAGCAATAAATATTCGTCCGGGTTTACGATTTATTAAAAACTCTGTGTATGATGCTCCACCAGTTATTCCATCTTTGAATACAAAATTCTCTCTTAGAAAAAATTTGGATCTTCGGGCTTCTTATGCTTACGGATTCAGATCGCCTGCCTTACGTGAATTGTATTTCAATTTTGTAGACGCTAATCATGTTATTATTGGGAATCCTAATTTGAAAGCAGAGTATTCTAACAGTTTTTCTGCTTCATTTGCCTGGCAACCTAACATATTAAATGGCGTGTGGAAGTCTGCAACCCTTGGCGGTTTTTATAATAGTTTCCGCAATCTGATTAATTATGCAACATCACTTACATCAAGTGATACAACTATTACCATAAATGTTGACAGGTTTAAGACTACTGGAGCCACTTTTGAAAACCAGTTTTCTTGGAAAGACTTTTCTTTTACCGTCGGCTTTTCTTATATAGGAAGGTATAATACTTTGGCAGATGACGAAAATTTTAAACAAGGGTTGCCTGCTTTTAATTGGACACCTGAGGTAAACAGCAATATCTTATATACTATAAAGTCTACAAAAACGACTATAGGACTTTTCTATAAATATACTGGCGAACGACCCGGCTACCAGCTTTATTTGAACACGAATACAATGCAGAATGAGGTACGAGAAACAAAAATAGCTGGGTTTCATTGGGCAGACCTTACCCTTACTCAGCCATTTTTAAAATTCCTTAGCGTTAGCGTGGGAGTAAAGAACCTGTTTGATGTAACAAATCTTAATAATAGCTCTACAACAGGAAGTGGTGCACATAGTACTGGAGGCTCGGTACCCATGGCATTTGGGAGATCTTATTTTCTCGGATTGACATTTAATTGGAAAAAATAAAATATAACATACAAAAATTAAAATATGCGTTTACAAAAAATCACATTGGCAGTAGCAAGTTTAGCAGTAGTATTGGGAGCCTGTAAAAAGGACAAAGACCCAGTAATTATTATTCCGCCTTCAACAGGATCTACAATAGAACTAAATGGAATTGCGGCTTCAGAGGCAGGCAGTAGTGCCGGTAATTCTGTTTATCTTGACTTAAGTAGAAATGCTCAAGTAGCCTTATTGAGATCGAGTTGGGACTTGGGTTTTTACGGAGGCAATGAGTTTAGAGTAAAACTGAATAATACTACTAGTGCAGCAGCTAAAGTTACTACTAAAACAGATCTTAGCGCTGTTGGTTCTGCCGATACTGTTGGCGTTACACTTGCTATTAGTCAAGCGACTCCTTCTCCTACACATTTTAATCATATCGATAAATTAGATGGGTCTTTAGCGGGAACGGTGATTCCGGAAATTTCCGCTACGGCAGCTGAGAATAAAGTAATTATTATCAATAGAGGAACTGGTGGTGGAATAGCTGCCCGTGCTTGGTTTAAAGTGAAAATTACAAGAAATGCCTCTAATGGATATACGGTACAGTATGGTGAATTAAATGCTACTACTTTTCAAACCGTAAATATTACTAAGAATGCTGACTATCTTTTCCAACTCTTCTCTTTTGATAACGGTGTCTTAGCAAATGGTGAACCTGAGAAAGGAAAGTGGGATCTAGTGTGGAGTTATTCTGTGTTTGAAACAAATTTCGGCGTTATGGTTCCCTATAATTTTTCCGATCTAATTGCTATTAATAACTTAGGCGGCGTACAAGCTAGGGAAATTGTATATACTAAAACAGCAACTCAAGATTCTACTGTTGTGGCAGCTGCTGCCTATATAGCTTTTAACAAAGACAGCGTAAACAAGTATACACCATCAAATGACAGGTGGGTTATAGGTTCAGGCTGGAGAAGTACTCAACCTGCAATAGGAGCTCGGATGGATCGTTTTTATTTAATTAAAGATGCTGCTGGAAACTTCTACAAGTTGAAATGTCTATCAATGGGCGTAGGTGCTGACGGAGGAACCAGAGGTAAGCCTAATTTTCAATATGCTTTAATTCCATAGTCTGCCTAAATAATTCAAAAAAACCGCCCATCGGGCGGTTTTTCCTTTTTGCGTAAACCCTTTTCCGTTTCCGTAACTAATCTTTGCTCTTATTGTCATTGCTTTGTCATGCTGGGTGGCTTGAGTAGGTTTTGGCTGCAATTGGCTAAATGGCGTTGTTGCTGTATAAGAGCGCTATCTGCCGGGAGTCGCAACAGGTGATGCACAGAGTAATGCAGCGGGTTACATAAGAATAAATGCAATGAAAAAAATATATCAATTTCTAGCTGCTGTTCTCACTATAAGTATTGCAGCTTGTACAACGTCCGATAAAACAACAGCTATTAACACGGAAAAGATCGTATCGCTGGATGGTACGCTTACAGAAATACTGTGTGAGCTGGGATATGAAAAAAATATTGTTGGGGTAGATATAACAAGCAGTTACCCTGAGTCTATGAATAAACTACCCAAAGCCGGGCACAACCGGAATGTAAATGCAGAAGCGGTGATTGCTATGCAACCTACAGTAGTGGTAGCCTTGCAACAAGGAATAAAGCCAGAAGTGGCAGAGCAATTTAAAACAGCTGGCATTCCTGTAGTGTTACTGAATAGAGACTATAGTTTACAAGGCACAAAAGATTTAGTGAAAGCCTTGGCGGATACATTAGGAAAAGCAAATGAAGCAGAACGCATCAATCAACAAATTGATAAAGACCTGGCTTCTTTGCCGTCATACAATACTGCTAATAAACCCAAGATATTGTTCATCTATGCACGCGGTGCTGGTACCATGAGTGTGGCAGGCACGGCCACAGCCCTTAATACGATGATTGAATTAGCGGGTGGCACTAATGCGGCATCGGAGGTGGAAGGTTTCAAACCTTTTACGGCAGAAGCTGTTGTACGAGAAAATCCGGATGTGATACTTTTTTTTGATAGCGGTTTGGAGAGTCTGGGCGGTGCAGATGGGCTCTTAAAAGTACCTGGCATAGCTGCTACCCATGCGGGAAAGAATAAAAAGTTTATCACTATGGATGGTCAATATCTGGCGGGCCTTAGCCCTCGTATGGGTAAGGCTGTTGTCGATTTGGCCGCAATGATTCATGATACTACAACTGTAAAACAATAAATACAGAGAGAAGTTAGCATGCGTCCATCGGTTCTGATTGGCTTATTGGTAGTGTTATTATTGTTGGCAATTGTGCTGGCTTCAGGAATAGGTGCCTTAAAAGTACCACCGGGTAATGTATTGGCGATACTCTTACATCAATTGGGTATAGGCGACGGAACCGGGTTTACTGAGCAACAGAAAGCTGTGATAACAGCTATACGTTTGCCCAGAGTGTTCTTTGCCATATTAATTGGAGCTACTTTATCGGTTTGTGGGGGTGCTATGCAGGGATTGTTCCGCAATCCGCTGGCAGATCCTGGACTGGTGGGCATTAGCAGCGGAGCCGCAATGGCTGCAGTGATTGCAATTGTATTGAGTACTACTTTATTTGCAGGCCTGCAAAGCCAGATGGGGTTATATGCGTTGAGTTTGTTTACATTTTTCGGAGCGTTTATTACCGCAATGGTTGTGTATCGCTTATCGCAGGCTGGAGGAAAAACAATTGTGAGTACGATGTTACTGGCGGGTATAGCGATTAGTGCATTGACGAGTTCTGTCACTGGTTTTATCACCTTGAGCGCAACGGATGCACAACTACGCACTATTACGTTTTGGACATTGGGTAGCCTTGGGGGAGCTAACTGGACGAATTTGTTAGCAATACTTCCTTTTTCGCTTTTGTGTATCATATGCCTTCCTTTATTATCAAAGTCACTGAATGCATTTACGCTTGGTGAAACAAGTGCATTACATCTGGGCATACGAGTAGAAAGATTAAAGCTGGTGGTTATCTTATTGACAGCGCTGGGAGTAGGAGCTTGTGTAAGCGTGAGCGGCGTGATAGGTTTTGTAGGGTTGGTAATACCACATATTGTTCGCAAATTGATTGGACCAGAGCATAAGAATTTATTTATAGCGTCGGCGCTATTGGGAGCTTTATTATTGTTGATTGCTGACTTGCTATGCCGCACTATTATTGCACCAGTAGAAATACCTATTGGTATTGTAACGGCTTTTATTGGCGCACCGTTCTTTTTATATTTATTACTAAAGGAGCGTAATAAATCTTTTATGATGGATAAGTAAAGGATAGGAAATAAATGGATAAATACCTTTTACGATTAACTAAAAACTGATCAACTATTTAACACGAGAGAACTTGATTCTATAGAAATGCTGGAAGTAAACAATATATCACTTGTACATAATAAGCGGCTGCTTTTGGAGCAGGTGTCTTTTGATGTAAAGCAGGGTGAGTTATTGGTAGTGCTGGGTTCTAATGGTGCAGGAAAGAGCAGTCTGTTGAAATGTATCAGTAAAGAATGGCGTCCGCATAGCGGTGAAATTTATTGGAATCAAAAATCATTGCGTCAGTGGAATGATAAAGATTTGGCAAAAGTAAGAGCGGTGCTTACGCAAAACTATCAGATAAGTCTACCCTTTTTAGTGAATGAAATTGTGATGATGGGTCGTTATCCTCATTTTAAAAATGCACCGGCTGATTTGGACAGGCATACCGTACAGCAATGCCTCCGGTACACGGGTATAGAACATTTGCAACAACGAAATTATCTTACCTTAAGTGGAGGAGAGCAACAACGTGTGCAAATAGCCCGCATACTGGCACAGTTGTGGGATGGAGATGCTAATAATAAACTGATGCTGCTGGATGAGCCGGTAAGTGCGTTGGATATACAATACCAACATAGTGTAATGCAACTGGCTAAAAAATTAACACTGCGCGGTTTCACCGTAGTGGCTGTACTGCATGATTTAAATCTGGCTTTGCAATACGCGGATAAAGTGGTGATGCTAAAGCAAGGGCGGCAGATAGCTTTTGGAGATATGAGTGTATTAAATGAAAAAAATATTAGGGAGGTATATGAGGTAGATACGGAAATTATTCAGCACCCGGATTCCAAGCGAAAGCTGGTAGTAGTAAAAATGTAAATGAAAGTTTAAAAATAAAAATCAAAATTATAAATATGGAAAATGTAATAACAAGCCTGAAGGAAAGATATGAGGCCTATAAAGCAGCAAATCCTAAATCTAGGATAAGAGATATTGCTCGTGAGCTGGGAAGTAGTGAAGCGCAGCTACTAGCAACGGGTATAGGTGAGTCGGTTACTTTACTAGAAGGCGACTTTCGTGAATTTGTCAAAGAAGTACATACAATGGGCTATGTGATGGCGCTTACCCGCAACGATGATTGTGTACACGAGCGCAAAGGTGTGTACAATAATGTATCTTTTGAAGGAGGGCATGTGGGATTAGTATTGGATCCGGATATTGATCTTCGTTTATTTATGATGAATTGGAAATATGGTTTTGCGGTTGTGGAGAATGATCGTTATAGCTTCCAGTTTTTTGACAAAAGTGGTGAAGCTGTTCATAAAATATACCTTACAGAGAAGAGTAGCAAAGAGGCATACGAAGCACTGAAAGTAAAATATACTGCCGCCAATCAGCAAGCTGAAATAACGACAGAAGCCTATGCTCCTCCCGCTGCAGAAAAACCGGATAGCGAAATTGATGTACCCGCTTTTCAGGAAGCATGGAAAGCGATTACAGATACCCACCAATTCTTTGGGGTATTAAGAAAATTTGGGGTTACCCGTACGCAAGCTATGCGCCTGGCACCGGAGGGATTTGTACAAGTTGTAAGCAATGAAGCGGTAGAAACGATTTTGCAAAATGCCTCAGCGACAAAAGCACCTATTATGATTTTTGTAGGTAATAAGGGATGTATTCAAATACATACAGGGGAAGTAGATAGATTGGTACGTACGGGCCCCTGGTATAATATTTTAGATCCGGAGTTGAATGTACACCTGCGTACAGAAGCCATCAGCAGTAGCTATATTGTAAGAAAACCCAGCGAAGCCGGCATTGTTACTGCATTAGAAGTGTTTGATAAAAAGGGAGAGATGATAATACAGTTATTTGGAAAACGTAAGCCGGGTATTCCTGAATTGGAAAGCTGGAGAGAAGTAGTGAAGACTGTATTGTAATACGTATTAATAACAGCATACTAAAAAAAGGGAAGCAATAGGCTTCTCTTTTTTTATATACATGACATTTAAAATAATTAGTGGCTTTCGGTATATCGCCTGAAACTATCCATGATAGCTTGCCACCCCTGTTGTTGCAGCTCAATAGAATTTTCTGATTCTGGTTCAAACGTTTCGTTTACTGTTGTTATGCCATCAACTTCAGCAAAAAGGATATTTACTTTTCTTCCATCACCCAGGGTGAAAGCAATTTTTTCGCCAGTTACCACTTCGTCATACACTCCACCAAAATCAAAACCAACGCTGCCATCTTTGGCTTCCATACGATAGGAAAAATGTCCGCCTGGCCGGAGATCGTTTTCTGCTTTGGGAGAGTGCCACTCTTCGCTCGCAGTATTCCAGGTTTTGATGTGTTCGGGAATAGTAAAATAATTCCATACTTTTTCTATGGGTGCTTGTATAGCTACGCTTACAGTTATTTTTTTCATAGTGTTATATTTTTAATAGTACAAAAACCGATCGGCACTTCTTTATTTTATACCTACCCACCACTGTTTAAAAGACTGAGTCGTATCATTTATGTTTACCACTTCTCCGATCATGGGTGTAAGAAGGCTATAAGGCTTGCCTGCGGCCAGTTCATGAGCTTTTATTAAGGGTTCATCCCAGGGGTGCTTGGATAAGGAAAATTTAGAATGATGGACAGACAACATCCTTTTTGCCTTTAGATCCAATGTGGCTTGCATTACTTGCTCCGGAAGATTATGGACAGATTCCCAGGCTTTATTGTATTGGCCGTTTTCCATGATTGCAAAGTCAATAGAAAATCTGTCTCCGATTTCTTTGAAGCGATTATCATAGCCGCCGTCGCCGCTATAATAAATATTGAGCGAAGGGCTTTGTATCATATACGACATCCAAAGCGATCGGCTTCGTCTAAAACCTCTTCCACCATCGTGATGAGAAGGCAAGCCGGTAATGGTAAAGTTTTCTGCAATTGTTACTTCCTCATTCCAGTCCAGCTCTACGATTTGCTCAGGAGTATAACCCCACAGATCCAGATGAGCACCCACACCCAATCCGCATATTACTTTTTTAACCTTAGGTTGAAAAGCTTTCATGGTTTTGTAATCCAGATGGTCGTAATGATCATGCGAGATGACAATATAATCCAGCTCAGGAAAATCGGCTACCGTATAATTATTGCTTCCTTTAAAAGCTTTTACTCCCCAGGGAAGGGGTGATGCATTGCCGCTAAAAACAGGATCGAGTAAAATCTTTTTACCATCTAATTGTAATAAAACAGTGGAATGCCCCATCCAGATCAGCAGGTTGGAATCGAGAGGAAGGGTTTTCAAATCAGTTTTGATACTAGGAATAGAATCTTGAGGAGTTCTTCGCGGATAGCTTTTAAATAGCATGTTATAAGCTTCTCCAAAAATGCTATACCCTTCACTTATCGTAGGACGTTCCGTACGATTATGAAATTTCCCTTCTCTAAACTGTGGAGACTGTTTGATTCGCTCTAGTCTTGCACCGGAAGGCAGTTTGCCAAATTGCGGTTGTTGCATATAGAAATAAGTTGTTATTGTTAGAGTAATTGCCAGTATCAGTGAAACAAGCAAAGTTCGTTTCAAGGTTTTTTTTAATCGCTTCATGGAGTCTCTGGCTTCGCTAGTGATTGAATGTCGCGTATCTCCAATACTTGCTTAGGGTAGCCTCTGTTTACGGCATGAATCATAGCTTGTCCTAATTGTTGTAAGGTCAATGCCTTTTTACGAATAAATAAACCAAGAACAGGGATTAAAAAACGATAGATCGGTTTGAGGTTTTTTTGTTCTTTAAAAGGTTTCATAAAACCGGGACGAAAATTATAGGCTTTACGAAAAGGGAGCTTCATTAAATCGTTTTCAGTTTTTCCCTTTACACGAGCCCACATTAGCCGACCTTTTTCTGTACTATCCGTATGAGTGCCGGATACATAAGTGAAAACCATAGCCGGATTAAGAGCTGCTAGTTTTTTGGCAAATGCCATTGTGGTTGTATAAGTGATATGCGTGTACTGCTGTTCATTCATTCCAATGGAACTAATACCGGCACAAAAAAAACAGGCGTCATAGCCACTAAGCGCATTGTCAAATTCTTCCAGTTGTGTAAAATCAGGAATGATTACTTCTTTGAGTTTAGGATGTTGCATGGCAAGCGATCGGCGGTTGATCATAAGAATAGCCGTTACTGTATCGTTTTGGAGGCATTCCAGCAAAACTCCTTCTCCTACCATTCCTGTGGCACCGGTAACTATTACTTTCATTAGGTTTTTTTTTAGGTTAGCGAATGGTAATAACAACATTACCTATTTTGTATCCTGTTTCAACATAACAATAAGCTTCGGCAGTTTGTTCTAAAGTATACTGCTTATCTATTACAGGTTTGTATTTCTCTTTTTCTGCCAGCTCCTTAAATAAATGTAGTACTTCCTTGTTGATGGTAGGGATTGGAAACAATACTCTTCTCCCTCCCAATAGTGGGGTGATTAATGCTAAAAGAATATTTTGCCATCCTGCTCCTAATTCTGTTGACATATAAATGCCTTTTTTCTTTAGCAGGCGTTTGCATTTTCCAAATGAGCTTTTTCCTACTGCATCAAAGACTACATCATACTCCTGTGCTAGTTTTGTAAAATCCTGTTCCCTATAATCAATCACTTTATCAGCACCCAATGCAGCAACAAGTGAAACATTTTCAGTGCTACATACGGCTGTAACAGATAATCCAAAATGCTTGCATAGTTGTACTGCAGCAGAACCAATAGCACCTGTAGCGCCATTGATAAGAATTTTTTGACCAGCTTTTATTTTCGCTGCTCGTAAATCGGATAAGGCATAATGTGCACCCTCTGCCAAGGGAGCTGCTTCGATATAAGAAAAATGAGAAGGCATAATAGCGATGGCTTTCTTTTCCTGCAGTACCATATATTCTGCATGACCGCCAAAACGGCTATCATCAAATCCGAAAACTTTATCGCCAGTCTTGAAGGAGGTTACATTTTCTCCTATAGTTTCAATTTCTCCAGCAAATTCATTGCCGAGTGTTTGACTTTTGGGCCCCCAAATACCGCTGAATAAACGAACGATATACGGTTTTCCTTTTCGGAAACCACAATCGGTACGGTTGACAGTGCTGGCATAAACTTTTATCAATACTTCATCCTTGCCGGGAATGGGTTTGGGAATATCTCTGAGTTGTACTACAGAAGGCGGACCATATTTTTTATGAACAATAGCTTTCATGAAAACAATTTCTGCTAAAAAATTATAGGCCCAATACTGCTTTTAACCGGGCATATCCATTTCTGCTTACGGGTACCTTAGCACCCGATCGAAGGATAGCAACATGGCTGTCTTTTTCATAAGGATCAATACGTGTTATCTCCTGTATGTTGACGATGTAAGAACGATGAGAGCGAACAAACTGCTGAGCATCCAAGGATTTTTCAAAATGCCCCATCGTTTTGTTTTTAAGAAAATAACCTTCCGGCGTATGAATTTTTACATAGTCATCGGCAGCTTCGAGATAATAAATATCATGAGCAGGAATGATTTTTATTTTGCTGCCATTTTTTACTACAATCCGATGGCTTTGTACGGGTGATTGTGCTGCGGTTTCTAATAATTCGGAAGTTTGTTTTTCTGTAACAGTAGATTTTTTTTCTTGCCATTTGGAAATAGCTTTATCAAAACGCTCCTGATTAAAAGGTTTTAACAGATAGTCAATAGCGTGCGCTTCAAATGCACGAATGGCAAACTCATCAAAAGCTGTGGTGAAAATAACAGCAGGGGGTTGCTCTATTAGTTCCAGCATCTCAAAGCCATTTATTTTTGGCATTTGTATATCCAGAAAAACCAGATCGGGCTGGTGTTGCTGTATAGCTTTTACACCTTCAAACCCATCTCCACATTCAGCTACCAATTCCAGCTCCGGATGGGTTTGTAAATATTCTTTCACAATGCTGCGGGCTAATAACTCATCGTCTATAATAATAACTTTGCTCATACAGTTTTATTTGATTGAGGTATTTTAACTACGGTTGTAAAAATTTCGTTGTTCCCGGTAGTAGATAAAAGATCCGTACGGGCAAAAAGAAGGTAGAGTCGCCGCCTTACAGATTTTAAACCGAATCCTGTTCCTTTATGGGGGGCGGAGGTTTCCGGGTCAAAAGGATTCGAAACGGTTATCACCAATTGCCCTTCTTCTAATGTGGCAATAATACTTATTTCCGTTTCTCCAATAGTGTCATAGAGGCCAAACTTGATAGCGTTTTCTACAATAGGTTGTAATAGTAAAGCTGGCAGCATTGTCTCCTGCACATTTACATCTGTTGTGTTGATAACGGTGCTTAGGCGGTTGCCAAAGCGAACTTTTTCAATGTCAAGATAAAGCTCCAGGTATTGTAACTCTTCAGCTAATTTTACCCATTGGGTTTCTTCTTTCTTTAAAGTGCCTCTTAGGAAATCAGATAGCTGTTGCACCATTTTGCGAGCCTCCTGTGGGCGAAGGCCAATTAAGGCATTAATGGAATTAAGGCTGTTAAATAAAAAATGAGGTTGTAGCTGCTGACGTAGTTTGAAAAGCTCGGCCTCGCGGGCTAGTTTTTCTGCATCTATTTTTCTCATTTCATTCGCCTGCTGCTCCTGCCAGTTGTACCAGATAATGGCAGTAGTGTTCACAATGCCATATACAAGGAAGCCAATGCTGCCACGTATGACAAGCGAGCGACTTAAAAATAAGGAGTAGCCTTCATGTGATCCTAAAACAAGACCCAGTATCCATCGGGTAAGTAAGAGCCACACGGCGGTGAATACTACACACATCATTATCACATTCGTGTACTGGTTAATATCCGGCACATAGTAGCGGATACTGTTCATACTAAGCAGGCAAAGCAAGAGCAGCAAGCTATTGGTGATAAGACTGTCTACTACAGCGACAGTAACGGGAAGATCATATAAATATAGCAGGACAGCATGATCTGCAATCAGCAGCAGCCAGGCGATGCTGAAGATGATTAAAAATTTTTTTACACTAAAGGGGGATGATGCCGGCATATTTTTGTAGCGCTATAGCAGTTGTTGTTGACGGAAGGAGTGAATCGCTTTAGCCTTTTGATGTACGATGTACGTATAAGCTTCAGCATTTTCTGTTTCTTCTATTCGGGAGTAAAGCTCTACACCATCTATCAACTCGCTGAGCAGGTGCAATTCACTTATATTGACGAAACGCCATTGTACCAGTTGCTCCCGGTTGTTATAGAAGGAATCATTTGCCGATTTACCCATTTGGGTTGCTTTGGCAAATGCTTCTTCTTCGCTATCGGCATGAATTAATCGCAATTGCTCATCAAACTGCGCTGTGTGATCGCCGTTGCCACACACAATTTGAAAAACCATTTTTACAAGATACCATTTCATGATGCAGAAGTTTTGAAATAGAAAATAGGTGAAAAGGTTCGACTACAATGGGTGGAGTGGTTTTCACAGGAAAAGAATTGTCTTAGTAAGGCACAATTAGTAACTCTTTATTTCCAGTCCTCCAAAGAGAATGGTGCCGTCTAATATGATTGTTCTGGTAGGCCCATCTGCGGAAGCATGTATTTTTCGCTTATCACTTATACCGCCAAACATGGTAAACGCTTCTGACTTAATAGCCCAGTTGGAAGGAATAATTAAAGTAGCGCCGCCAAAAATGGCAACAACCTCTAATCGTGCAGGCGTTGTCATATCAGCCTGTGTAAGATCTATTTCAGCGCCGCCAAAAATATTGACCATTTCACCACCCTTGAAATTTTTGGATAAAACTATTTTTTTGGAACCGCCAAAAATGGAAGTGATGTCAATTACATCGTCATCACTATAACTTGATTCACTAATGGGTGTAATGGTTTCTATATCGTGTGGATCGGATTTTGCTTTTGAATTCCAGCCAAACCAATTTTTTTTTCGGGGGCGTAAAATAAAAAACAAGCCAATTACAATAAGGATAAGCGGCCAAAAGTGTTTACGCAAACCTCCCAGCATTACATACTCATTAATAAGAAATGCCAGGCCAATGATACAAGGAACAAACCAGCCCGTGTCTTTAAAACGACTTTTTATACCAATTAACAAACCGATGCCAATCAGCAACATTTGCCAGCTAAAAAGCCATTTGGGCAAGGGTACATCCATGCTCCTCATAAGGGCCAGCCCGCCTACGGCAAGTATAAAAATGCCCGTCCACAGGTGGTTTTCGTTTTGATGACGTTGCGACCGCCGCATTCTGTGGCTGCGCTCTTCTTCCCACTGGCTCTGTCTTTCGTCTTTATTATGATTGTATTGATTCATTTCCCTGTATATTTTATGTAAATCTATACTTGCTTTTCACATTTGACAAATAGAAACAGCCGATTTGCGAGTAAAAATCGGTGAATAGCCGAAGGCAGGGGGTGGATGACTAAATTGTTTCTAATGGTATTTCAGTGATTCGCATTACAGCTTTACCACCAGCTTGACTGGGGGAAAAACGTAAGCTTCGTGAAGAACACCACAAAAACAACAATGCCCAGCCACATCATCCAATTACCCAGGTTTCTTGTTTCTTTGGTGTATACATAGAACGCCTCATTTTCTGTTAGCCTGATTTTTGACCTGCTGTAAATGTAGCCAATATAAATGCCCAATAGTCCGCCTAAGCCGGCCAGGATAAAGCCTATAAGAATATAAAAGGGGCTACCTGTTTTACCACTTGATAATTCTTTCCTTTTTATGGCCAGTTCTTTTGCATTAGCAACATCGTACTGTTCTATATCTAATTTTCTATGGATCAATTCTTCTCTTACCAATGCTATATAATCCGGCTGGTAGTCGGTTGGATGGCTATAAATAGCTATCAATTCTGTATCTGTCTTTTGCTGTATTTGTTCTAAAAATGCATTTGACGACATGGCTTGCAAGTAGATGAGTTGTTGGTGGGGGAAGCAAAAAAGCTATTTGAAAGTAAGAAAAGTAGGCGTAAATGGGAAAAACTGTTTCCATGTTGCCGGGAAAAAGAAAAGAGTTGTTTAATAAATAGTAACCCAATGGCTATATTCCCAACTTTCTTTATATTCCCTGAATAAAATAAGTAAGCAGATGAAAAAGGCAATTAGTATCCTGTTATGTATTTGTACTCTTGAAGCCATAGCGCAATCCTCTACCAAAAAATGGGATGTAAACAATCCTGATGGACCTTATAAAGAAGTATCCTTTACGGTAAAAGAGGGTACGTGGATGAATGTGGACATTTCTCCCGATGGCAAAGAAATTGTTTTTGATCTTCTGGGTGACATATATAGTATACCGGTTGCAGGTGGGGAAGCCCGCTTGCTGCGGGGAGGACATGCTTTTGAAGTACAGCCCCGCTTTAGTCCCGATGGAAAGAAAATAGCTTTTACATCGGATGCCGGTGGCGGAGATAATATCTGGGTGATGGATAGAGATGGGAAAAATGCCCGACAGGTAACTAAAGAAAGCTTTCGCTTATTAAACAATCCAGCCTGGACACCCGATGGAGAATATCTTGTCGCTCGCAAACATTTTACATCAGGGCGCTCGTTGGGTGCTGGTGAAATGTGGATGTACCATACGAGCGGTGGTGGCGGCGTTCAGCTTACTGCCCGCAAAAATGATCAACAGGATGTAAATGAGCCTACGGTATCACCCGATGGACGCTATGTTTACTTCAGCGAGGATATGTACCCCGGTGGTTTTTTTCAATACAACAAGGATCCCAATAACCAGATATTTATGATTCGCCGCTTTGACAGAG
>CAZPPM010000043.1:0-22562 GCA_964588445.1 uncultured Citrobacter sp. | reverse complement strand
TACAGGATAATATGAAAGCCAACCTGCTTAGCTATGTAAATGCGCAGGATTTGAAAAGCTTTGGATTAATCCCTGAGTTGCTGGGACGCTTGCCGGTGGTTACCTACTTGAACCCGTTAGACGCTACTACCCTTCGCTCTATTCTTACAGAACCTAAAAATGCACTAATCAAACAGTATAAAAAACTATTTGAACTGGAAGGCATTGAACTGATCATTGAAGAAGATGTACTTGATTTCATGGTAGAAAAAGCGATGGACTACAAATTGGGAGCTCGTGGCCTGCGTAGTATTTGCGAAAGCATTCTTACCGATGCTATGTTTGAATTACCTACAGCCAAGGTAAGCAGCTTCACCCTCACGCTGGATTATGCCAAACATAAATTTGACAAAAGCAAACTAAGCTTACTTAAGGTAGCTTAATTTATATAGCCTATCAAACAAACGACATGCAAGAGTTAATCGAAAAATTAAAAGCAGAAGCTAATCTTACAGACGAGCAAGCACAGAAAGCCATAGAAACGATCAAAACATTTGTCGTTGAAAAGTTCCCTATGCTCGAAGGTGCTGTAGGCAATATTTTCGGTAAATAATTATTAGCGAAGAGCGCGGCATTTTTTACCCTTAGGGTTATTAGCCGCTTCATACGGTGTTAATGCTCTGGAACAGGATGCCAAAAAAATAACTAAAGCCAGTAGTACAAAAATTCCTTTCAACGATTTCATAAGTGTATCAGATTTTAAGAAGCTGCAAAATAGCCTACGCTATTGATGAAAAAAAAGCTAATCTACTACTGATATTTTCCTTTACCTAACAGTCTTCTATTTCGGGTTTTTACCGTTACAAAGGCTCGAAATACTACGGATACCAGCCCTATGCTGCAAGAATAGCCTCGATTTGCTCTAATTCTTCCTTCGCAAAACTCAGCTTATCTAGGCTGCTAATATTATTCAATAATTGCTCCCTGCTACTCACGCCTATCAGTACAGATGTTACCCGCTTATCTTTCAAAAGCCACGCTACTGCCATTTGCGCCAGCGATTGCCCCCTCTGCATGGCCACCGCATTTAATAGTTTTATTTTCTTAACAACACTTTCCGTTACATCTCCTGTTTGCAGAAAACCTTCCTTTTTTGCCGCTCTTGAATTTTCAGGTATACCATTTAAATATTTATCTGTAAGCAACCCTTGCGCCAATGGAGAAAAAGCAATACAGCCTACACCTTCCTGCTCCAACACTTCCAGCAAACCTTCTTCTACCCAACGCACGAACATTGAGTATTTGGGCTGATGTAGTAAACAAGGCGTCCCCAACTCTTTTAAAATTGCAATAGCTGTTGCAGCCTGCGCAGCATTGTAATTGGAAATACCAACATACAGCGCTTTTCCGGAGCGCACAAGCTGATCAAGCGTTCCCATGGTTTCTTCTATTGGGGTGTTGGGATCAGGGCGATGGGAGTAAAAGATATCAACGTAATCAAGGCCCATTCGCTTAAGGCTTTGATCAAGGCTTGCTGTAAGGTATTTTCTGGACCCCCAATCACCATAAGGCCCGGGCCACATCGTATAGCCCGCTTTAGTAGATATGATTAATTCATCTCTTAAAGAACCGGAAAAATCCTTTCTAAGTATAGAGCCGAAATTCTCTTCTGCAGATCCCGGAGGTGGACCATAATTATTGGCTAAGTCAAAATGTGTAATACCGTTATCAAATGCCGTATGTATAATAGTGCGAGCATTATCTAAATCATCTACTCCACCAAAGTTGTGCCATAGACCCAGCGATAAAGCGGGTAACAATAAGCCGCTTTTACCTGTTCTATTATAAGACATCGTATTGTAACGATCGCCTGATGGAGTGTAGCTCATTATTTTTTTTCAAAAATAAGTATAGTTAGTTATTGGTGTAGAAGTTATATACAGGATATCAAGTTGTGCCATAAAGTATAGGGAGATAGGTCAGTAACAAGCCCTTTACAAATGTCCGTCTGTGTTACACTAGGGATCAATAGTCGTTGCTTTTATATTGTCTTCCACCATATCTTCCGAAATGGCTACGTTGCTAAAGGCTTTTTCCATTTTTGATCTGTCAAATTCTCTTTCATTGTTCGCTATCCAGATAGTAGCTACACCATTGCCAATAAAGTTTGTAATAGCTCTGGCTTCTGACATAAACCGATCCACGCCCAATAAAAGAGCCAGGCCTTCAACCGGTATTACTTTTATAGCTGTAAGTGTAGAAGCCAGTACCACAAATCCACTACCCGTAACTCCCGCTGCACCTTTTGAGGTAAGCATTAATATGCCAATAATAGCCGCCACCTGCGATAAACTTAGCGACACATCAAACACCTGTGCAAGAAATATCATGCTCATGGATAAATAAATAGTGGTGCCATCCAGATTAAAAGAATAGCCGGTAGGCACAACTAAACCCACCACTGATTTTGAGCAGCCCATCCTTTCTAATTTTTCCATTAGCGAAGGTAGTGCTGCCTCTGAAGAAGAAGTACCTAACACAACCAACAGCTCTTCTCTTATATATTTAAGAAACCGAAGCAAGCTTACTTTATACATCTTTAATATAAAATAAAGCCCGGCAAAAATAAAGATGGCCATAGTAGCATACACGGTAATCATCAACTTCCCTAAAGGCAGCAACGTGTCGATTCCAAACTTACTAATTGTATAAGCCATGCCCCCAAAAGCACCGATAGGAGCTAAAATCATTACCCGGTGCAAGCCTTTAAACACATACTTCGAAATCTTTTGCATCCAGAAAATAATTCCCGCTTTTTTTTCTATCATGCTAAGTACCACACCCAATACAAGTGCAAGAACCAGCACCTGTAATGTAGAATTATCTTTAAAAAATTGCCACCAGCTAAACGATTGACTTTGCTGTGTAAAGCTTGAAATATCTGCATTCTTTACGCTGCTGGTGTCTACTCCCTTACCAGGTTTTATCAACATAGCCACCACCACGCCAATTATTAACGCCAAAGTTGTTACTACCTCAAAGTACAATAAAGATTTAGCGCCTACTCGTCCTACTTTTTTTAAATTACCCATGCTTATAATTCCCAGCGTAATGGTGAGAAAGATAATGGGATTAATAAATAGCTTAACAATACTAATAAATACGGAACCTAATAACTCGGCAAACGAGCTTTTAAAATTCATTTGCTGCCCCAGTAAATAGAAACTATAGTTCTTGTTTAAAACAGGTTGTAGTGCTACAGATGGAAAAAAATGGCCCAGCAATATGCCTGCCGTAATGGCTATGAGTACCCAAAATGTAAGATTTGTAAGAAGTCGGCGCATACTAATAGCACCCAATGTAAGAAGATGTTAGGTAATTACAAGTTTTTCAGTTCTTAAACAGTTAATTGCTTCACCATTATCAAACCTATGGGGCTCATTTAAAAATAAAAACCACAATGATCCCTTTTTTATTTCGCATATTTCTGCAAAGCTTTCCTGACTATATGCCCCCATTCTTTTATATCTTCTTTTTTCCAGCCACCTTCTGAGTTAGCAGTAGGCAATAATACAGAGCAGGTTTCATTTTTATCCGCAATAGACCATGCTACCCAGCTTAGTTTATTTTTATCCATCCATACTACCCAATTATTCCATTCTTCTATATCCAACGGGCCATTTCCTGTAGCTTCCATACCTGCGCATTCGGAAACGAATAAAGGTAATCCTGCTTGTAAGGCTTGATCGCCTCTGTCACGCAAATATTGTTTGTGCGTGGCTGCATAAAAGTGAAGTGTGTACATAAGGTTGTTGTAACCTTTTATGGGATCGGCAGCCGCTAAATGTATATCCTGATCCCAATGTGGCGATCCTACTAAAATAATATTGTCTTTGTCGTGCTCACGAATGGCTTTAATTACTTCTTCCGAATAAGCTTTTACTTCTTCCCAAGTTTCGTGATCGGGCTCATTAAAGATTTCATAAATGATATTAGGATAGTCTTTATAATCGGCAGCAATTCTCGCAAAAAAATCTTTGGCTTTTTCTGTATGAATATCATGGGCATGCCAATCTACAATCACATAAATATTTTCTTTTATCGCTGCATCTATTACAGTTCTTATCAATCGCTCCGATTTTTCGGGAGCTTGTAAGTAAGCATTCCCTTTCGGCTCAATACCCATCGCTGCTCTCACTACTGTGCTATTCCAGTTTCGAACCAATTCTCTTGTAGTACCTTCATTATAAAACCGCGGCCACCAATTGTGCCAACCAAAGCTCATTCCATGCAAAACAACTGTTTCGTTTTTATCATTCATCAATTGTGTGCCTTGTACTTTTAGCTTTGGCAATTTTTTTTCGGGGCCGGAAGAAGAAGATCTTGTAGCACAGGAGGCAAAGAACAATAAAGTAATAAAAACAATATTTATTATTCGTTTCATAATTAGTTTTTAAATAATGGTATTATAATTTCACAGTTATTCTCTTACCACTGTATTTTACTTTTTTACTCTTTTTATAATCAAAGCTCAGTACTTCTGGTTTATCTGGGCTAATTTGTTTTATATAAAAAGTCCTTTCTTTCAACATACCCGGGAAACTGCCATTTCTATCTTCTATAATTAATTTTTTTGTTGCTTCATTGTAATTAAACCCAATGGTAGAAAATTCTCCTTTTTCATAATCATAAGTGGACCCTTCATCTTCGTACAGTGTAAAGGCCGCATCTTTTCCTGTATAAACATGAATGACAATTGCATCCTGTGGTTTTTCTGAAGTGTACTGTAGTTCTGGTCCGGTAGGAATAATAGAGCCCTCTTTTACAAAAACAGGCATCTTCTCGTAAGGAGCTTCTGCCACAACTTCTTTCCCCCCTTCAACATATTTCCCGGTATATAAATCGTACCAACCTTGTCCCTTTGGAAGGTAAACTTTTCGCGTAGTGGCCTTATAGGCATAAACCGGACTAACCAATAATGACTGGCCAAACATAAATTGATCGCCAATATTTATTACATTTTTATCATGCCCAAAATCCATCACTAATCCTCGCATAATAGTGTAATCCTGATGCCATGTTTTACCTGCTAAAGAATAGGTATACGGTAATAAACGATAACGAAGTTTATTATAATACAGCATACTTTGAAATGCAGGATGTGAATCCGGTGCAATGTTAAAGCTTTCTCTAAAAGGGTACTGGCCATGTGACCTGAACAGAGGCAAAAAAGCTCCCCACTGAAACCAACGGGTCTGCATTTCTCTCCACTCTTCCAAATCAGTTTCATTCGGGTTTTCAAAACGGGGTTCTACCACAAACCCTCCTATGTCCATTGTCCACCAAGGCAAGCCGGAAAGACTGTAATTAATTCCAGCACTGATCTGTGCTTTCATATCTTCCCAGCGAGAAGCCACATCGCCGCTCCATACAGAAGCAGCATATCGTTGGGAGCCGGCATACGCCGAACGGGTTAATAAAAACACTCGCTTATTCGGCGCAGTACTTCGTTGTCCTTCATAAATCCCTTTTGCGTTGAGCAAGGGATATGCATTCATCCACTCAGCCGCAGAACCCATTGCATTTGGCAACATTTGTTGCTTGCGTTTAATCGGCGAAGAATTGGAAAGTATATCCGGTTCGCTTGCATCCATCCACCAGGCATCTACGCCTTTGCTAAATAAATTTTTATTAAGTAGATCCCAAAAACCTTTTCGTGCATTTTCATTAAACACATCATAGAAAGTAGAAACATAACCCGGCCCTACCCAATCTTTTTGTTGATTGGCAATATTTCTTTTGTACAGCCAGCCTTTCTTATCAAAGTCTTTATACGCTGCAATTCCTTCATAAAATTTAGGCCAAACCGAAATCATGAGTTTTACATTGTACTGCTTGTGCAAGTCATTAATCATTTTACCGACATCGGGGAATCTTTCCAAATCAAACTCCTGACTTCCCCAATCATTCTCTTTCCAATAAAACCAATCTTGTACAATATTATCTAAAGGAATTTTTTTTCTGCGAAAATTAGCTACTACATCCATCAACTCTTTTTGTGATTTGTACCTCTCCCTACTTTGCCAAAAACCCATGGCCCAGCGGGGTACGATGGGCGATTTTCCGGTAAGTTGTCGATATCCTTTTATTACATCGTCCATGTTATCGCCATACACAAAATAATAATCAATTTGCCGACCTGCTTCTGAATCAAAGCCGAAAATATTTTTTTCTAATGCGGGTGGTAAAAATCCTGCAGATAAATAAGACTCTCCACCATCAGGTATCCATTCCAATTCAAAATCTACTTTTTCTCCTGCTTGTATGTTATATTCAGCTAAGGCAGCAGCAGGATTCCATGCTCTTCTCCATTTATTAAAAATTTCTTTCCCTCCTAAATGCAATCTTAGATAACCTCCGTATGTAAATCTAAACTGATATACTCCTGAATAATTTGCAGAAATACTTCCCTTCCAGGTGATGCTTCCTTTCTCTATATTGAAATCCTTTGGCAGCTTTAGTTTGGTATCATTCAACCAAGCATAGTCCATCTCCGATTCTGCTAATTCAAAAGCTATATCATCAGCTCGGGTTCGGTCGTTGGCATAGGATGCCGTTAACCAACCTTCATTTCCATTTTTATCAAACAACCGCAATCCGGAAATAGGCTGAAAAGGGCGAGTCTCCCCTGCCAGGCTATACGAATAATTATCCCATAGCAATCCATAATTTTTAGCAGAAACCAAATAAGGAACAGCAACAACAGTATTGTTTTGAAAAAACTGAACTTGCTTTCCTTTATAATTCATTACGTCATCCTGATGCTGGCCTAATCCGTAATAAGCATCTTCTTCATCCGTTTGAAAATGCTGACCAACCCTCCACATTGAATTCCCTTCATGCATAACGGGTTCCAATAATCTACCTCCGGATTTTTTTTCAGCCAGGATAGTTTCGCCTGTAGTTATATTTATAAATGAAACAGCAGCAGAAATCTTATCCACTTTCGCAGTAATAAACGAAGTGGACAAATGCAATTCAGTCTCATTTTCTGTTAAGCTCCATGAAGTAAAATCGGAAAAGGGGAGAACTGAAAAACTATTAAAAGGCTGCATAGTGTTTTCTGGTGAAGCTATGACCCGTATTATTTTCTCATTAACCACTTGTAGCTGCACAGATTTCACCCGGTTAGCATATCGCTCATCAGGATAAACAATAATCCCCGACGTTGTTTTTTTATATTTATGCTGCTGTGCATTACAAAAAGAAAACAGGCTCAATAGGCCCATAAGCAGCAATAAAACTCTTTTCCTGAAAAACTTATTCATACTAATTTTTTAGAAGTTTTAAATCTATGGTATCAAAATCCAACTGCATCTGCCGTCGATAGCTTTTTCCGTCCTCCATCAACTGATAATAATTTTTATTCTTTCGCCCGAGTACTTCATTCCTCATCAATAATTTCGCATCATCTCCTCCAAACTCAATCGAAAGAGATTGTAACACCTTGTTATTAAAACTGGAAAGCTGTTGGGCTATAAAAATCAATTCTTCTCATATTTAAAATGGACTCATTTACTTATTTTTTTCCTTCTATAACCATACATACTACCGAGCGAGCCGGAATAGTAACTTTAAGCCTGTTGGCAGTTACAGTTGAGTAAGCACTTAATGTTTCATAATCAGTAGGGCCGCCGGCAACGAGGTTATTTGTTTTGCCATTCACAAATACTTTACGAGAAAACTCACCATTATCTGTGCCGCCGGTTAGAGTGTACCAGTAGTACCTGTTACCCTGTAAAAAATTCTTTGGTTTAATTTCTACTGTCTTCGCAGAAGTAGATTTGTTTACCAACGCCAATCCCAAATCTCCGGAGCTAAAAGAAGAAGCAATCGTTTCTATGTCAGTATTACTTCCAACATCAGCAGCTACTATTCTATCTCCAAGTATTTTTTTAAGGAAGTACATGTGATAATATGCAGGGCGAGGAGTCCATTTAGGAACACCGCCGGGCTCGTCACCCTGACTGAACAATCCGTGATCATTACCACTCTCCCAGGCATTGGCTAGATCCCAACGGGAAGACATGCCATACTTACTTTTCAATACTTCTGCTAATACTAATACTGCGTGCATACCATTAATATGCGACACCTGCTGCATAGAGCCTGTTGAAAAAATATTCCACTCGTCTAAAACAACCGGCTTTTCGGCAGCACCGTTTTGTTGCAGGGTTTGCTTTACAAAAGTCATCATCTCTCTAGAAACTTTCGTGGCCGTATTTAAGATCGTAGTTGCATTAGCATTTGTTTGATAATCGGTGTAATAATTATGAACTACATAAAAATCGGCTTTGCTTTTTGCAGCACCCAACATTCCTGTGTTCCAGTTTTTACGAGTGTTGGTTTCCCACGATAGTGCCGGTGCTTCTACCATTACGGCTCCTATATAAATTGTTTTACCAATTTCCTGAGCAGCTTTTTTCATAGAATCTACGAACACATTAAAGTGCTGGCCGTATAACTGTCCTGTAAGGTATTCCGGCTGGCCATCTTTATTATCAGCGGTATTAATCCTATAACCGGCTTCCCAATCACCGTAATTTTCATTGCCAATTTCCCAGTATTGCGTTCTTCCATTATCATATCTTACCCAATCAGCGGCTAAATGTGCAGCCGCCGCCACCGGATCTTCGGCGGTACTATAACGAGCATAGCTGTAATTGATCGTGATGATTCCTTGGCTATTGGTTCGTTGTAATAAGTTATAATAATTTCCTACAGAGAATGTCCAGGTATCAGCATTTTTTCCATACCAAAAACCTGCATCTGCTACTGTGCCATTCGCTTCTATTAATTTTTTCGGTGCGTCTGCCGGAGCTTGGTTAGGGTTGGCATTCCAAAAGAATTTATTACTGATACTACCGCCTGGAAAACGGATTAAATGTGGTTTCAGATTTGTGATATGTTTCACCAGATTATTTTCGGTTACTATTTGCCCCATCCATAGGTTGCTGTTGTCTCCGGAAAAAGAACGAGGTATCTTCGTTATTACCTGGCTATAATCTACATTTACCAATATTGTAGGTGTATTTAAAATGGCAGTATCCTTATATGTGGGACGTGAAAAATTTACCGGTATCCAGTCGTCTAAAAAAAAACCGATAGTACTGGCTATTGGCGGATCTACTTGTGGCTTAATCTGCACATCCGGGTTGTCAGGCAGCGGATCAGGCTCTTCTTCCGCTTTTGCTTTGTGACAACCTACATTTGCAACGTAAAGAGTCGTTATTAAAACACTCGCCAAAAAAAATTTTACATTCATTTTCAACTTTTTTTAATCTTTACCAATACAATACCGTTTCCGTTCTGCTTATCAACTCTATACACGCCCTTGTAGTATGATAAGGACATTTCTAATATCCTATTATTGTAATTCATAAACTCACTATTGCTTCCGCTTACACCCACCAATGCTTTTCTTTGATCAATCTATTTTGTTTTCACTCCCACTCTTACTACAAGCCTCCTTTTGTTTTGTCCCAACATTCTATAGCAGCGTCTGTCAGTTTCCAGCTCCATTCTTTATATTTTTTATCATTGCCGTATCATCAATTACCTGTGCACATTCATACAGCAACCAGGCGACTTCGGAAAAGGCTCGCTGTATCCGGTTATGTAAGGCAATCTCTTTCTCCGCATTTTCAACAGTTATATTAAGATTGGCCACCTATCCAAAAAGCCACCTGATCCAGCATCTTGCATATGCACCATCCACCATTGCAAAATAGGTTTTCTTGATAGCTTATGCATCCATTGTTTTTTCAGGAGATGAGGATTTATTTTTCTCTACCATTTCCATTATCGTATTTATTGTAGTAAGAGAAGTAAACCCATCTTCCGGAGTATTTATTACATAATCCAACAATCTTTCAATAGAAGATTTTGCCAGGTGAATCTTTGTATCGGAAGAAGCATAATAAATAAACACAGTGCCATCTTCGTCCGCTATCCACCCATTACTAAAAACCACGTTCGAAACATCCCCTATTCTTTCTTCACCTTCAGGTGCTAAAAAATAACCTGCCGGTTTATGGATGATACGGGTTAAATCCTTCAAATCTGTCATAAACAAATACAATACATATCGCAAACCTGCCGCAGTATTCCTAACTCCGTGTGCTAAATGCAACCAGCCTTTTTTTGTTTTTATAGGTGCCGGTCCTAATCCATTTTTTAATTCATAAACCGTATGATAAATTTTTGCGTCAAGAATAAATTCCTTTTCAATCACGGCATTTGCAATATTATCAGCCAAGCCATAACCTATGCCTCCGCCCTTACCTGTTTTAATAAACCCATCTTGCGGACGGGTATAAAAAAAATACTTACCATTTACCAACTCCGGGTGCAACACTACATTTCTTTGTTGCGGCGACGGAGTTACCAGATCAGGCAACCTTTCCCAGCTAAGTAAATCTTTTGTTCTTATAATGCCACATTGTGCAATAGCAGAAGAGTGATCTGTATCAGGAGCATTAGGGTCTTTTCTTTCTGTGCAAAAAATTCCATACACCCAGCCGTCTTGGTGTTCCACTAACCGCATATCGTAAATATTTGTATCCGGATATGTAGTTTCTGGAATTACAATCGGAGAATCATGAAACCTAAAGTTATCTATTCCGTTATCACTTTCTGCCAAGGCAAAAAAAGATTTTCTGTTTGCAGCCTCCACTCTTGCCACCAGCACATATTTGTTTTTCCATTTAATGGCTCCGGGATTAAACACAGCGTTTATTCCTACTCTCTCCATCAAAAATGGGTTGGTTGCCGGGTTTAAATCATATCGCCAGATAACGGGAGTATGTGTAGCCGTAAGCACAGGATTTTTATACCGTTCAAATACACCATTATCAGTTTCTCTCTCCACATTCGGAGTACACAAAAAATCTTCGTGCGATTTCTCTAACGCAACTAAACGATTAAAAAAATTATTGCTCATAAAGTGCTCCAATTATTTAGTCTTCCAGTTTGTTCCACCATGTTCTCTTTAATATGAAAACAATAATGGTTAATAGAATAATTGTGATTAATAAAGGCAGTTTCATCCACAGTACTATGTACATTGGCAATACCGTTAAACAACATTGTGCTATAATGCCCAATACAATATTGAACATGTCCAACTTAAATCTTTTATTTCCAACAAAAGCTGGATCGTCTTTTACAACCCACTCATGCACAGGTTTCCAAAATCCCCAGGGTTTTACGGTTTTGTAAAAATTTTTTAATACTTCCGTATCTGTAGGAGGTGCGGTATACGTTCCTGTTAATGCACCAATGATAGACAACACAAATAAGATGGGGAAATAATAAAGAAACTCTATTCCTTCAAAAAAACGGGAAAAAACAAGAGCGCCGATAACACCCGTTAACATACCAAAATAAAATCCATTAGCATTAAACCTCCACCAATACCATTTTAAAACATTTGCAGCAATATAGCCACCGTATAGTGCTGAAACAATCCATTGCAAAATGCTATTTACATCTTTTGCAAAAAAACCAAGGATAATTCCCATCGCTACTACCAACACCCCCACTATATAATTTACCGTGATAATTCTTTTCGTTTCTGCTTTTGGATTTATATACTTTAAGTAAATATCATTAACAATATAGGCCTGTGCGGCATTTAATGTTCCGGAAAATGTACCCATAAAAGCACCTAATAGGCCGGTAAGTACCAACCCTAAAATACCTACCGGTAAAAATTGGTTAATAGTAGCTGGTAATACTTTTTCAAAATCGGCTACGCCATCAGCGCCGCTTATATTGATTTGATTAAAATATAAAAGTCCTAATACTGTTAACCCGATTATCATGGAATAACGAACAGGCAAGAGTACCAATGAAACAAAGCCTGTCATTTTAGAAGCATCCTTCGGAGATTGGGTAGAAAGTATTTTTTGCATATCGTAATTAGGAGCAGGGCCTGCTGCCGCCGCAAATACTCCCTTAAAAAGCATCATCATAAAGAACAGGCCGAATAAGGTATAACCATCCCCGGATATTTTTTTGTTGGCATCCGCAACAATATTCGACCAATTTAAATCTAATGACCAATTAAAAAAGGGATTGGCCCAGCCTTCAGGTACATTCAGTTCATGGCCTCTTAAATGTATCATAGCAATAACAGCAATGCTGACACAGGCTATCGTCATGATAGTATATTTAATCAGGTCGGCCACAACAATACTTTGCATACCTCCCAGTATGGAATAAAACATGGCGAAAACCGTAAATATTATTCCATAAAAATGAGCTGCATATTCCGGTGCAATAGAAAAAGGGATGTAAGGAGCTACTATTTCGTAAGGGACAAAAATTTCTATAAACTTTCCCAATCCAATAAAACCATAAGCCAAAAAACCCAAACAGCCGATTATAGCAAAGGCTACTACAATACTGTGTGATCCTTTTACCCCCTTGCCCATTACACCAAACCTTGTTTTCAACCACTCTGCTCCTGTATTTGCATTGGACCGACGTAACCATTTTGACAAGTACATCATGTTAAACACCTGATTAAATACTGGCCACAACCAGGGTATCCATATACTTTTTATGCCGTACACAAAACAAAGACCCACCATCCACATAGTACCGCTTATATCAAACATATCCGAAGCATCGCTCATTCCCAGCATATACCAAGGAATCTTTTTCCCTCCCATCAGGTACTGTTCCTTATTCAGTCTCGCCTTCTTCCGGTAGTACCATCCGATGAATAGTATTGAAATAAGATAAATAACAATTATGCTAATATCATATAGAGTCAGCTTCATTCTTTTAAACGCTGTATTCCTTGGTTAAAAAAATTGCAAGCCCTGTAAACGGCCTGCAATGTTGATTGTTGGTTTGCTCTGCTTACTTAAAATCATTTATACAAATTTTCTGCTGCTATGTTATCTACGATCTGTAAGCAGTTATCAATGTTCTTTATAATTCCATTGCTTATTCGTAGGTCACGTTGCTGGCATGCATCAAAGCTCAACATATCTACCACATAATCTCCGGTGTATCGTTCTAAAGATTCCTCCCTCCTTTTAAAATCAACGGATGTATGGCCTTTTGCAACCTCTTCTCCTTTTTCAAGTGTTGCTCACTAACCCTCCAAAGCTTTGTCAATTCTTCTGGAGTCTTTGTGTTTTTTACACCATCAAAATCAATTACCTGTTAGCTCATAATAATGTCTGAACAATACAAGGATTGCTTCTGCATTTTCTCCTTTTAATTTGTTTATAAACTTTGCACCCCTGCCTAAGCAGGTTTTATATAAATCCTGATTTACTTCTTCCGGGTAAAATAGTAGTCGCTGTTCTGTGTAGCATCCCAAGGGGTTTTGCCATTCCCCAATGGACTTAAAGAATACCAGCTTATAATGATCACTCCTCCTCGTTTATATACTTCCTGGATAAATTGCCTCATTTTATAAAAGGAATGTCGTCCTGCTTCTTATTGTTATTTTCTTTTTCTATACTACTGCAAAATATTCTCCTGCTACCTCTTTACTATCGCTTCTTCCTTCTTCATATCTCCGTTCTATGTCATACTCCCAATCTTCTTGTTGGTCAATCAGGAAATCTTTTGCAGATAGCTTCTTTAAATTTTTAAGCAGATTTTCAGTTTCAAGTGTTTGTTTTCATCCTGAACAGAGCTTTGCGAACAACTCTGAAAGAAAAATATTATACTAATAGAAGAAGCTATAAACAGACATATGCTAGTCTTTTATTCATTGGTTTTATCCGTTAAAGAATGGGGTAGTATATATTAATTAGAAAGTAATATTAGTTCATGCAATAACAAATTCATTGCATGAACTAATATCGACTTCATTAGAAGAATCCTATTTCATCCACGTAAAAAGTAAAGTTGGTATTCCCCCATGCTTTAAATAATAACTCCGTCAAACTAGTACCTGAAGTTAACGTGGATAAAGGAACAGAATAATCTGTCCATTCTCCTTCAACTATTTCAAATACATAATTTCCATCAACACCGCTAAAGCTAATGGTTACTTTTTTACCTGCGCTTCCGGGTGCACCATATACTGAAAATTTAAAGCTGGTATAAGGTGTAACATCAATGTTTCCGGCTCCTAATTGAAAAGGAGCACCATAGTTATCATTTACAGACTCAATTCTGATAGATTTTGTTCCTACTCTTACCGGAGATGCGTTATCCCAATTAATATTACCTCCCCAGCCATTCCCTACCCAACCATTCCAGTTTACTACCGCATCGTCGTAGATGTGTAGACTAATGGCAGGAGGTGGAGCGGTCCCGGTAATTTTTAAAATATCATCGGACACTACTTCTATCGTGGAGTTTAATACGCCTAAACTAATTAAACCATTGCCCGTACCAACAGGAACTTTTACTACCAGTTGGGTGGCCGACTGGCTTTCGAATGTAGTAATAGCCGGTACATTTTCCAATCGTACAGCAGTTACCAAATCCAAGTTGGTACCGGTAATGGTTAAGTCTGCTTCAGGGTCTACAGGGTTAGGGGCAAAACTTGTAATAGCAGGCAAAATAATATCCAGTTCTGTTGCCGATTCTGTTTGTACTCCCGAAGCGGCTTGCAATTTTATTTTTCCTTTCTTCGTACTGCCCGGAACTTTTACCACGAGTTGAGTAGCTGATTGGCTAACAAATTCTTCTACCGCCACAGCAACATTTGTAAAATAAACTTTCTTTACCAGATCCAGGTTTGTACCGGTAAGCGTAATATTATCACTGTGTTTGCTTGCTACTGGTGTGATAGCTGTAGCATGAGGTAAAGTAACTATTACCTCCAAGTCGGTTTCAAAATCGCCGGCATCTGTGCCACTATAACCAATAACTAATGGGCCTGTCTCCGCATCTGCCGGAACAGTTACAACCAACTCATCAAATGTTTGCTTTACAAACGCTTCTACTATCTTGCCCTTGGCAAATGTTACTGTAGTAACCCAGTTTAAATAAGTACCTTTTATTGTAATGGTGGCTCCCGGACGTGCTTCCTCAGTAATGGTGGTAACGGTAGGGCCTACTCCCAGATCAAACATGGCTTTGGAAACAATGTCTCCTTGTGATGTTTTCAACGTTACCCTTCCTCTTTCAGCAGCCTGGGGCACTACTAATGTAATGAGATCCCAAGTTTGTTTACTAAACGCTGCTTTATTTATTACAGCATTAGTTCCTGTAAATTCAATAGAAGTTACTTTATCCAAGTTCGTTCCGAAAAAACGAATTTCTTCTCCGTGCTTTACACCTGTAGGCCCAAAACTAAGCAGTTCTATTTTATCTGTTTTCTTGTCTTGGTCTTTATCTTTTTTGCAGGATACAGCGATAGTGATGAAAAAACACACCACAAGTATAGCCGGCAATATTTTGTTTACTATCCTTATCATAGCTTGACTTTTATACTATTTATAATTCAAAAGATTAATCTAACACTTTGAGTACTACTCTTAAGTTATCAAAAGCAATATCTGCATCCACATCACCTGATCCGCTAAACAAGATACGTACACCATATCCATCCGGGTTCACTCCCCAGTTGGTTTTAAAGCCGGCAGTCACCTCTTCAAACGGGATAGATACTGTTTGCCACGCTCCTTTTGTATCAAAAGGAGGCCTGAAGAAATATGGTTCAGTGTTCCAATCCGGATCGGGCGAGGCTACCTGGCCTATCATTATTTTAAGCACACTGCCATTAAATGGTTTAAGCGTATTAATCTCGAATTTCATTACATATTTTGCGGGATTCAATACCGCATCGTCTGCTAAGTTATTGCGGGTATCCAAGTCATTTGAACGGGGTCCGCCTAACCAATCTACCCAACTCCAGCTACCAATCGATTGCGTAATACGATTGAAGCTGCCATTAATCGCCAATGGATCAGACGCATTTACGATCCTGTCACAACCATTCCACCAACCATTGCAAGATTCATTATGAATAAGCATTGGCCTGTCGTCTCTAAACATGAAATTAGATTTTGTAGAACCAAAATTGGTGGTAACTGTAATTCTCCCCGGTTGTGCCCCTGCAGGCACCCTTACGGCTATCAGGTCATCTTCCAAGTTTACAAGTTCTCCGTCCAAGCCGCCGGGAAATGTAACCGTTATCGGCGCATAAAAATAATTCCCCCGTATATAGGCAATATCGCCGTCTTTTACATATTCAAACGGCATAGAATTAATGGCCGGCTTACTAATATCCACTTTAAAGTCGTACAGCAACTCATAGCCATTTTTAAAAATAATCTTTATCTTATTATTGATCTCTACAGGCACCTGATTAGGTACAGAAGCTAAAATAGAAGTGCGATTAATATAGGCTGGCGTAAGCATGGACTGTCGGTCATTAAACCACAATTCTTTTGCGTCTTGTAAATTAACTCCCATGATAGCTAATAATTGACCCTGAAAGGCTGATGCGATCAGAGAGTCTGAAGCATTGGGATCTGTAATCCGTACGTAATTTATAACAGGTATTGCTGTGCTTTCTTTTTTACAAGAACTCAGCCATGCTGTGAGGCTAATTACCACCAGCATACCAAGCATCATTTTATTTATCTTTTGCATTCTTTTGAATTTACTTGTCAAAAACGTATAAGAAATGATTAAGGATAATCTATTGGAGGTTTTCTCAGGTTCGGCGCCTGGTCCAGCTCTACTGAAGGTATCGACAGATAGAAGTTAGCACTACTTGCCGTAGCCATCCTGTCTTCAAACCAGTCCGTCTTTGTAAATGTCCACTCAGTAGGATTAGGCATTACATCAGGCTCTGCGAGGAATAGCCCCCTGTCCTGTGCATTGATCATATTATAAGCTTTAGTAGGATTCCAGTAATGTACAGACACCAGATCATACCAGGCCATTCCTTCCATTGCAAACTCTCTAAAACGTTCATTGAGTACTTCGTCCAGTGTTAACGGTCCCTGTCCTCCCGGGCCTGATACCTCATACGCTCCCAGACCGGCTCTTGTTCTCACAGCATTTAAGTATTCTATAGCTGTTGCATCCGTAGTAGAAGCATCGTTACCAATTGTAGCTTCGGCATAGATCAAATACATTTCTGCTAGGCGCTGCATGTAGGTATTATGAGGATAGTTTTGAGCTGCCGCCAAGCCTGTTATATTGGATACACCTACCATATATTTTTTTACTCCGGCAAAATTGTAATCACTGCCGGTTGTTTGAGGATGAATATAGGGTGCACTAGTAGCTTTAGCTATAATTTCAGGATATTGAAAACCCGGTAATAAAAACGTAGCTTTTAACCGCTGATCGAGTGTTCTTCCTTTCATTACCGTTGCCGACTGCGGAACAAATCCTTCGTATAAACTAATCATCCACCAGGAAGCACCAAAATTTCCACCCCAGTTGTTAAAGGCCAAGTCATTGCTTGGACTCATCTGATCTATTACACTATTACCTACTCCATAAGTTCCCGTTCCACCTGTAAATATCCATTGCAACTCAAACAAAGACTCCCTATTATTATCATACGGAAACTTAAAGAGGTCGGCGTAATTAGGTAGTAACTGCCTGCCACTTTGGGTAATGACTCGCTGAGAATAATATTTGGCACTATCTAAGAATTGCTGATTTCTTACAGTACCTGAAGACTCTACTCCGGCACGGGTAAGATAAAACCGAGCCAACATTCCTTCTGCAGACCATTTGGTAAGGCGCCCTTCCTGCGTAGCTATTTCCGGCAGATCTTCTGCGGCAGCTTTCATCTCTCTGGTAATAAAACGCCATATACTTTGTACAGTATTACGCGTAATGGTAGTATCATATAGTTTTTCAAAATTATTTTCGATAATGGGAACGGGGCCAAAGTTCATCACTAAGAACCGGTAGGCAAGCGCACGCATATATTTGGCTTCTGCAATACCTTGTCGTTTTACACGATCACTAACTGCCGCCCCACCATACCGCTCTATATTGTGTAGAAATAGATTTGACTGGGCAACCACGCCAAAAAAAGCATTCCACGATTGAATTAAGTGTGGATTGTCACCCGTAGTAGAAAGCAATACATGCGCCCTAAAGTTTCCACCCCATGGGTACATAAAAGTACCTCCGCGAATATCTCCTAAACCAAAGCTGGCCTGATCATTATAGCTAAACCATACTCTATTATAAAGTGAGGCAGATGCCGCCATTACCTGCTCATCGGTTTTATAAAAATTAGCATCTGTAATAGAATCTACCGGAGGCCTTTCTAAAAAGGATTTTTTGCAAGAGGCAAGTGCAACTATGGCTACCATTAACCCCAGCATATAATTAAAACAAAGTTTGTTGTTCATATATCAGCAAGTTTAGAAATTAACACTAATGGAAAAGTTATACATTCTCGTAAGCGGGTATCTGCCAAAATCAAGCCCTATCGCCTGGTTATTAGAGCTAACACCGGCGCCCGTATATGCACCTACCTCAGGATCGTACCCCGAGTATTTCGTCAGCGTAAGAAGGTTTTGTACTCCTATACCTGCTCTTATTCCTTTTATTATTTTGGTATAGTTTAAGAGCTTGGCAGGTATATTATAAGACAACGACACGTTCTTTACTCTCAGATAAGAACCATCTTCTACAAAGCGGGAAGAAACTCTGCTCTGATTGCTCTCTGTTGCCGGGCCCCAGTTGGTCATTCTAGGAATGTTAGTACCAGGATTAGCTAAGCGGGGGTTGGATGGATCGTCCACAACCTTGGCATAATTATATGCATCTACTAAAAAATTACGGCTTAGGTTTACATTGTTAGGATTAAGGCTTTGGTGAGTAATAGCATTGTAAATATCGTTGCCGTACACACCTGTAATCAATACACTTAACTCAAAATTTTTGTAAGAGAAATTATTTGTAAAGCCCCCGCTGATCTTAGGCCATGGATTTCCTATAGCTGTCATGTCAGCCTCTGTAATTTTTCCGTCACCATTCATATCCCTGTATTTAGCATCCCCTATCCAAATACCCTCTTGTGAATTTTCTGCCGGCCTTCTGTCTCCATTACCATCCACGGGCACGGCATTTTTATTGATATCATCTACAGACTGGTATAGTCCGTCCATAATATATCCTCTAAACAACCAAGGTTGCTGACCAATGGCCGAACGTTGTGTCCAAGGTATAGTCCATCCAAAAAAGAACATGGAGGTACGGTCTAAAAATGCATTATCTGAGTTTAAAGAAGTAACAACCGATTTGAAGCGGGAAAGATTTAAATTAGACTCCCATCTAAAGTCTTTTTTATCAACTATTATTCCATTGAATGTAAGGTTCCATCCTTTAGTTTGCAATGAACCTGTATTTACTAAAGGCGGCCTTACCGCACCTTGCGCATCATTAATTCCCAGGTAGCGAGGAAAGCTTCCTTCCAATATTAGGTTGTCCGTGTTTTTGACATAAAAATCTGCTTCGATCGTTAACCGGTTTCTCCACAACCCAATATTAAGACCTATATTTTTGGTGTTTGTTTCCTCCCATTGTAATGTAGGGTTAGTAAATGTAGACGGCATGAAGCCTGTTCCCCACGGGGTGGCCCCGGTGGTCATAGATGCGTAGATACCAGAACCTGTTCCCTGATTACCGGTAATACCTGTTTCTAAACGCAACTTGAGGTCGCTGATAATATCTACATTAAAGAATTTTTCCTGGTTTACTCTCCAGGCAGCAGATACTGAAGGAAAGGTTCCCCATCTTTTTTCCGGCCCGAAAAATGGCGAACCATCTGTTCTGAATGAGGCTGTTAAAAGATATCTGTTGTCGTAATTATAATTCAGTCTTCCCAGGTAGGATTCCATAGCCCATCCACCTGATCCCCCTCCGTTTGTTGCAGATAAAGGGTCCCCGGCATTCAAATCAAAAATATCATTAGTTAAGAAATCCGTTCTTGTACCAGATAAATTTTTCCAATAAGATTCCTGGGCTTCGTGGCTTGCCATTACACCAATATTGTGGTTGCCAAAGCTTTTATTATACTCTACTAACTGGTTCCAGTTCCAATACCAGGAAGAATTGTTTTGTTGAGTTAAAGAATTAATGTCCTGCCTATGGTATAAGCCAATTTCATAGGTAGGGATATAATAGCTGGACTGGCCACTGGCTACATTTCCGTTGAGCGAGGTTCTTAAAGTTAGCCCCTTTACAGGTGTGATGGCAAAGTTCAAACCTCCCATAAATTGCTTTCTTTGATTTGTATTAGTAATCAGATTAGCAATAGCTAGCGGATTTACCGGCGCATACTGACCGGCGCCATTCTCATCATCTCCACCACCCCATGACCCATCAATATTTCTAACGGGTATCTGAGGGGTTAATCTTAGCGCATTGCCTATAATAGGGTCTGCAGCACTATAATTGGTAGCCGTTAACACTTCACCTACCTGATTATAGTTGAGTGAAGTACCTATTGACAACCATTTTTTTGGCTTATTATCCATATTCAGGCGAAAGCCAAAGCGATCAAACCCGGAGCCTTCCGCCACACCATCTTGCTTCATATATTCCGCAGACATATAATAAGTATTTACTGCACTACCGCCGCCTAAACTCAATTGATGTTTGCTCATAGGCGCACTTCTGAACAACTCTTTTTGCCAATCGGTTCCTTTACCTAATATAGAAGGATCTAAGAACTGCTCTGGAACATTTTGGGGAGTGCCTAATACTGTCTGGTACTCATTTACCATTTGCGCATACTGGCTTAAATTCATTACGTTCAGTCTTTGAGGACGGTTTTGTACATTATACTGATGGATATAGTTTATACTAAAGTCCCCTGCTTTACCTCTTTTAGTAGTAATTAATATTACCCCGTTAGTAGCTCTGGATCCATAAATAGCAGTGGCAGAGGGACCTTGTAATATCTGCATGTCTTCAATATCCGCAGGGTTTAGGCCCGCCAAAGGGTTGGCAGAACTTTGATCTCCATAAGAAACATCCTCGCTGGCCTGGAATTGTACGCCATCAATTACATATAAAGGTTGTGTACGGTTCAACGAACTTATACCTCTGATATTTACAGATACACCCCCACCTGGCTGTCCGGAGTTTTGCGTAACATATACGCCTGCAGAGCGTCCTTGTAGGGCTTGTTCCAGCGTGGTGTTTACTGTTCTTTCTATGTCTTTGGAAGAAACACTTGTCTGGGCGCTGGTAAGATTTGATCTCTTAGATTTACCATAACCTACCAGCACTATCTCTTCCATGCTTTTTTCGGCAGGTTGCAACACTACTGAAATAACATTTTTTTCAACAATTGACAGCTCCTGTGTGGCCTTAGTCACAAAAGAAAATATAAGGCTAGTAGCATTGGCGGGAACCTGGAGGGAGAATATCCCATCCTTGTTTGTGGCTGTGGAAATTTGCATCTGCCCTTTTACCGAAACGGTTGTTCCGGCAAGAGGTAGGCCCTCTTCATCGAGTACCGTACCAGTAATAGTTCTTTGCTGAGCAAAAGAAACAACAGAAGTGAAAAGCAAAAAAAATGCAAGCACAGCTAGTCGAAAGAGTCTTCGATTTCTCATATAGCAAGATAATTTTATCAAATTTAAACCGATTGCATATCAAAATAGTAATACTATTTTATCTAATTTTGATGCAATTAGCAAAATTTCTACTTTTTTCAACTTTATTTCCTAATAAATGAGGTGGTAGAAATAATACTCTTTCAATTTTCTTCTTTATGCAAGAAAAAAACCCTAGCAAGAATATTTTAAAAGAAATTACCCCTTTAACAAGTAGCGATTGTTTTACCCTTTTTTCAAGGGTTAAAACAAGTTTTGACTTCCCTTTGCATTTACATGAAGAAATTGAGCTGAATTTTATTATGAATGCAAAAGGGGCCCGCCGGATTATTGGCGATCATATAGATGAGATTGGCGACCTGGAGTTAGTGTTGGTTGGCTCTAATTTACCCCATGTATGGCAAACCCATCATTGCAAAAGCAAGGAGATACAAGAAATAACCATTCAATTTCACAAAGATCTACTAGACGAAAAGTTTTTGCGAAGAAACCAAATGAACTTTATCCGAAAAATGTTGGAACACTCTTTAAAAGGTATTGCGTTCTCCAACGCTACTATCCAACAAATCATGCCTCGTTTAATGTCTTTGAATCAGAAACAAGGTTTTGATTCCATACTTGAATTACTCTCTCTTTTACACGATCTGTCTATCTCTAAGAACATGCGCATTCTTTCGGGTATCACTTTTAAACAGATAGATCTTTCTTTTAACAGCCGAAGAGTTGAAAAAGCTTTCGACTATATGAACGAAAATTTTCATAGAGGTATTATGCTTAAAGAAGTGGCAAAACTGGTTAACATGACAGAAGTATCTTTTAGTCGGTTTTTTAAAGCAAGAACAGGTATTACATTTATGGACAGTTTGCTTGAAATGCGACTGGGCCATGCATCCCGCTTATTAATTGACACCAATCAGTCTGTTGCAGAAGTCGCTTACAATTGTGGATTTAACAATATCTCAAATTTCAATCGTACTTTTAAAAAGAAAAAAG
>CAZPPM010000042.1:0-23626 GCA_964588445.1 uncultured Citrobacter sp. | reverse complement strand
GTTACCATTGGAACATTTGATGGTGTACATGAAGGTCATCGCCAGATTATCTATAACCTGAAAGAAACGGCTACAGAAATTGGTGGTGAAACGGTTATTATTACTTTTCATCCGCACCCCAGAAAGATTGTTACCTCTGCCATATTAGGCATTCGGCTGATTAATACATTACAAGAAAGATTAGAGCTATTGGAAAAATTAGGAGTGGATCATGTTGTTATTATTCCTTTCACACCTGCATTTGCCAATCAGCCTGCAGAAGATTATATACGTTCTTTTCTTGTAGGCCGGTTTACACCGCATACCATTATTATCGGTTATGATCATCGCTTTGGCCGCAACCGGGAAGGTGATTATCAGCTAATGGAAAAAATGGCTCCGAAATTTAACTATGAGTTGAAAGAAATCCCTCGTCAATTACTTAACGAAATAGGCATAAGCTCTACTCGCATTCGCGAAGCGATAGTAAAAGGAGAAACGGCTATTGCCGATCAACTGCTGGGTTATTCTTTTTTCTTTTCAGGCAAAGTTGTACACGGTGATAAATTAGGTCGGCAGCTTGGCTATCCTACCGCCAACTTACAAGTGGAAGATGAAGAAAAAATTATTCCCGCCGATGGGATTTATGCGGTTTATGCGACATTGCTTCACGAAACCTCTTCCCAACAACTAAAAGGTATGATGAGCATTGGCTTTCGCCCTACGGTAGATGGGAAAAAAAGGGTAATTGAGGTAAACCTTTTTGATTTTGACCAAGATATTTATGGCAAAGAATTACGCATCTATATTAAAAAATATTTGCGCCCGGAACGTAAGTTTGATTCACTTGAGCTATTGATACAACAAATTGATCAAGATAAGAAAGACAGCCTCGCCATTTTATAGCAACTGCAATAGGTTATCATTCTTTTAAATATTATTCCATAAAAAAAGAGACTGTTTTAGCAGTCTCTTTTTTCTTTCCAGAAATACGTTACAACTTTTTTATCTTGATATTTCGGAACCATACATTATCACCATGATCCTGCAACCCTATCTTTCCTTTTTTGTACGCACCAAAATCCGGTGAATCTTTAAACTTACTACCCGCAATTAATTTCTTCCAGCTATCATCCCACATTGTAGTAGAAACAATATTTACTCCGTTTAGGAAAAAATCCAACTTACCATTATTGGAAACAATCTCTGCACGATTCCACTCCAAGGCAGGCTTTACCGGCTCACTCGAAGAAGCAATTAAATCATAAAGATCGCCTGCTCTATGTGTTCTAATTTTTGCGTCTGCATGGCGCTCATTATCCAGCACCTGCATCTCTGGTCCGGTTTGCCATCCCCATCTGTATTTTTTAGCATCTTCCTGAATATAAAAGATAACCCCGCTATTCCCCCCAATATCAATTTTCCAGTCATACATCAAATGAAAATTATCAAATTCTTCATCTGTAACAATATCGCCGCCACCTTTGATTTGCCAGTCTTCCCTATTCTTAGCTTTAAGATGTATGCTATTATCATCTACAATCCATGCAGAGCCCACAGAATCTGCTCCATATTTATGCCAACCTTTGTAGGATTTTCCATCAAATAAAAGTTGCCAGCCTTCTTTTTTTTCTTTTTTGGTCAATGTATTAGGTGCACCCTCCGTACCAGCTTGTCTTGCGGATGAACAAGCCAACATTCCTACACAACAAACAATAAATAAGATTTTTTTCATGTCAATGTTTTTAGTAATGAAGCTCCACTTATTTTTTTAACAACAAAACATACCGCACCATTTTCTCTGCATCTTCCTGCGATACGGAAGGATGAGGTGTCATTAAAATTTCGCCCCATACACCGCTTCCACCATCAATGATTTTTTTGGCTAATGCACTAACCTCACTGTCAGAAGCACCGGCATACTTATTAGCAATCTCGCGATAGCTGGGTCCGTTTAATTGATCGTCAATTTTATGACAGGTAAAGCAATCGCTACCGCCTACTAGTGCCAATCCTTCTTTATATACAGGATCGTCTGTAACAGAAGAAGTAGATGTTTTTTCAGTTGTTGTTTCCTTTTTATCCCCGCTATCACTACTATTACATGCTAGTAACGCTGCAAATCCCGCAACCATAATAATTATTCGTTTCATATTCTTCTTGTATTAAATGTGTATTTAAAAATGTAATTATCCTAGACCTAATAATGACCGGTTAAACGCTTTATCTGTATCCACTGCAGCAAAATCATCAAAAGCTTTATCCGTCACACGAATAATATTCTTTTTAATAAACTCTGCACCTTCTTTAGCTCCATCTTCAGGATGCTTCAGACAGCATTCCCACTCCATTACTGCCCATCCAGCATAGTCATACTGCGCCAACTTGCTGAATATTTTTTTGAAATCAACTTGTCCATCACCGGGTGAACGGTATCTTCCTGCCCGGTTTAACCAGCTTTGATAACCGCCAAATGTACCCTGTTTACCGGTAGCATTAAACTCAGCATCCTTTACATGAAAAGCACGGATACGCTCATGATAGAAATCGATATATTGAATATAATCCAATTGCTGCAAAACAAAGTGAGAAGGATCATATAACAAGCAGGCTCGTTGATGACCATTTACTTTCTCTAAAAACATCTCATAGGTAACACCATCAAAAAGGTCCTCACCGGGATGAATTTCATAACAAACATCTACCCCACATTCATCAAAGTAATTTAATACAGGCAACCAACGCTTGGCGAGTTCTGTAAAGCCTTCTTCCACCAATCCCGCAGGACGCTGTGGCCAAGGATGAAAAGCATGCCATAGCAAAGAACCGCTAAATGTAGCATGCGCATTCAATCCCAAATTTTGTGAAGCTTTAGCCGCATATTTCATTTGCTGTACGGCCCATTCAGTTCTGGCGACTGGATTTTTTTTATAGGCATCCGGAGCAAATGCATCAAACAAATCATCATAAGCAGGGTGAACAGCCATCAACTGACCTTGTAAATGTGTAGATAATTCGCTTATCTCCAAACCACATTCATTAATAAGTCCCTTTAACTCGTCGGCATAGGTTTTACTCTCGGCTGCTTTTTGCAAATCCATAATCCGGGGATCTGATGTAGGTAACTGAACCGCTACAAATCCCAGCGATTTTGCCCATTGGCAAATCGTTCTTAAATCATTAAAAGGAGGTGTATCACCAAGAAATTGTGCTAAAAAAATACCCGGGCCTTTAATCGTTTTCATTCTTATAAAATTATTATTGTAAAAGGGATTACTCCATTCAAACAAGCCAATAACAAATCAGACTTATTCTCCTGCAAAGTCTAACCATTTTTTATCGCTCTTACCGCTTTCAATTACTTTTTCTACAAATGCCATTCCACGTACGCCATCTTCCACACCGGGAAAGTCCAACCACTCTGCTTTAGGCGTTTCATTATTTAGTTTTGCTTGCACGCATAGTGCAAAATTCCTGTAGAGATTAGCAAACGCTTCCAGATATCCTTCCGGGTGCCCTGGGGGCACACGTGTATTGTGCTTGGCAAAACTGCTAAGGTATCCTGTTCCTGCACGATGGATTTCTGTAGGCTTGTCCAGCCATTTTACCAATAGCGTATTTGCCTCTTCCTGCTTCCATTCTATCCCACCTTTTTCACCATATACTCTCACTTTGGTATTATTTTCTTCTCCTGCCGCCACTTGTGTTGCATATAGCAATCCGCTTGCACCATTCTCAAATTTTAATAAAACAGCCCCATCATCATCTAATTTTCTTCCTTCCACAACTGTATTAATATCGGCACAAACTTTTGTCACTTTTAAACCACTTACATATTCTGCCAGATTAAAAGCATGCGTTCCTATATCACCCATGGCACCGGCTATACCACTTCGAGAAGGATCTGTACGCCAGGATGCCTGTTTGTTATCACCTCCTTCTAAAAAAGTACTGAGCCATCCTTGTGGATAGTCTACATATATCTTTCTTATTTTGCCAAATTTACCGCTCAGTACTTGCTGGCGGGCTTCTTTTACCATTGGGTATCCCGTATAGGTATGCGTAAGACAAAAGTATAGCCCACTTTTATCGGCAATCTCTTTAAGATGTTTTGCTTCTGCTAAATCAAATGCTAAGGGCTTATCCAATACTACATGGAATCCTGCTTCCAATGCCAGCTTTGCAGGTTCATAATGTACATGATTAGGCGTAACAATGGCTACAAAATCCATTCTATCCGTAGCCGATCTTTCGCTTTCTGCCCGTATCATTTCTTTATAAGAACCGTACACTCGTTCGTGAGAAATATGTAGTTCTTCACCTGTTCTTTTTGATTTCTCCGCATCACTACTAAAAGCGCCGCATACCAGTTCTATTTCACCATCTAGATTAGCAGCAATACGATGAACAGCACCAATAAAAGCACCGGGACCACCACCTATCATACCCATTCGTAACTTTCTATTTGCCATATTCTATTTTATATTTACCAAAAAGTTTTTTTGATCTACTAGTAAGCAAAGTGCGCCTAAAAATAGTACATTTAGCCTTTGCAAAAACTAAATTAAATAAATTAACGATATGCATGCTCTGAACAGATCGCAACTCTTTACAGCCAGTTGCCTGGCGCTCTTAGTTACTTCTCTTTCTTTTGGAATACGTGCTGGTATATTAGGACAATTAGGCGTTGATTTTGGATTAGATAAAGCTGAATTGGGTGTAATAGCCGCTACTGCGTTTTGGGGCTTTCCATTAGCTGTCGTAATTGGTGGTCTTGTTGTGGACATTATCGGAATGAAACGATTGCTCGTTGCCGCTTTCATTTTTCATTTAATAGGTATTATTCTTACCATTTTTGCTGGTAAACTTGGTAACCCTTTCTGGGGATTATTTTTCTCTACTCTTTTAATTGGTATTGCAAATGGTACTGTAGAAGCAGCATGTAACCCTCTCGTTACAGCATTGTATCCGGAAAATAAAACGACCAAATTGAATCATTTTCACTTGTGGTTTCCGGGCGGTATCGTGTTGGGTACGCTGATTGTTCATTTCTTTAGTAAGGCAGCATTGGGCTGGCAATTGCAAGTAGCCATTATGCTTATTCCTACACTTATTTATGGTTTCATGTTCTTTAAGCAACGTTTCCCTGTTACGGAGCGGGTAGCCAGTGGTGTAAGTACGGGTGAGATGTACCGCTCTTTAATGAATCCTCTGTTTATTTTCATGATCATCTGTATGTTTGGCACAGCCATTACAGAACTTTTTACCGGGCAGTGGATTGATGTATTGCTAAAGAATGTAACAGATAATGCACTTTTAATATTGACGGTATCAACAGGGGTAATGGTAGTAGGAAGGGCTCTTGCAGGACCTATTGTACACAAGCTTTCGCCACAAGGTGTTCTTTTATTATCAGCTATCGTGGCTACAATTGGATTGTACATGCTGGGAAATACATCCGGCAATATGCTATTTGTAGGCGCATTGATATTTGGTGCGGGTGTCTGTTATTTTTGGCCCACCATGCTTGGCTTTGTAGCAGAATATTTACCCAAAACCGGCGCCGTAGGCCTCAACTTAATGGGTGGTGCGGGTATGTTTGCGGTATCGGTTTACACTATTTTTATGGGCGGGGTTTATGATAAGTTAATTGCAAATAAACTACCAGAAGGTTCCGACTTAAAACTATATGCATCAGAAAATGCAACGGAAGAAATGAAAACAGCTTTAGCCGAAGCCAATAAATTAGCTGGGCCAGAAGTTATTAATACTACTTTGATCATTCCAATAATTTTATCAATAGCCTTTATAGGACTCTATTTCTATATGAGAAATAAGAAAAATAAAATTGCTTAACCGTTATTTGAAAATCGCCGTATGTATAAAAGTTCGTCCCGTAGAAACGCTATCAAAAAAATAGCTGTAACAGCATTGGCCGTAGGGACTGCCCCTACGCTTACAGCATTTTCCTGCCAATCTGAAAATAATATGAATACTCAATTAAAGGGAAACATCAATCACTCTGTTTGCTGGTGGACATTTAGCCAATTATCATTGGAAGAAATGTGTACCCTCGTAAAAAGCCTTGGTTTAGGAGCCATCGATCTGGTAGCGCCAAAAGACTTTTCTATTCTTCAAAAAAATGGTATTCATTGTTCCATGTGCTATACCGCTGGTAAAATCAGTTTGACAGAAGGATGGAATAATCCTGCTTTGCATCCTCAATTGATACAAGAATTTACAGAAGCCATACCGCTTGTGGCCGCTGCAGGTTATAAAAATCTTATCTGCTTTAGCGGCAATCGCAATGGCATGGATGATGAGACAGGTTTAAAAAACTGTACCGACGGTTTGAAAAAAATAATGGGTCTGGCAGAAAAACATGGGGTGATTATTCAAATGGAATTATTTAACAGCAAGATTGATCACAAAGATTATATGTGTGACAAGAGTGCCTGGGGAATAGAACTATGTAAGAAAATAGGCTCCGATAATTTTAAACTGTTATATGATATTTATCATATGCAGGTAAATGAAGGAGATATCATTAGAAGCATTCGTGACCATCATACTTATTTTGGCCACTATCATACGGCAGGTGTACCTGGTCGTAATGAAATAGATGAAACGCAGGAACTATACTACCCAGCCATTATGAAAGCAATTTTGGCTACCGGCTATAAAGGATATGTAGCACAGGAATTTATTTCCACAGGAAAAACAAATGAAGATAAAGTAGCCGCGCTTAAAAAAGCTATTTCCATCTGCGACGTTTAAACAATCATTTAACCAAAAGAATACTAGTAAAGCATGAGGTGTTAGTGATTTACTATTAACTTTAAGACGTGTACATTATACACTTTTAATATATATATACAAGATAAACTACTTCTTTTTTAAAAAAGTATCCACATGGCAGATAATACATTTGATGCAATAGTAATTGGTTCGGGAATAAGTGGCGGTTGGGCGGCAAAAGAGCTTTGTCAAAAAGGGCTCAAAACTATTATGCTGGAAAGAGGCCGAGATATTGAACATATTAAAGGCTACGTAAATGCTAACAAAGAAGCGTGGGAATTTCCTCACCGAGGTGCTCGCACGCAGCAAATGATTGCAGATTATCCCGTATTAAAAAGAGATTATCCGCTTGATGAAACCGTGCTCGATTTTTGGGTAAAAGACAAAGAGTGTCCTTATACGGAAACCAAGCCCTTCTCCTGGTTCAGGGGTTACCATGTAGGTGGCCGTTCACTTACTTGGGGACGTCAAAGCTATCGTTTTAATAAATGGGATTTTGAAGCCAATGAGAAAGAAAATATTGCTGTAGACTGGCCTATTCGTTACAACGATATTGCACCTTGGTACAGTTATGCGGAAAAGTTTGCAGGCGTTCAAGGCAGTAAAGAAGGATTGGATGTGCTCCCTGACGGTGATTTTATGCAAGCCATGGAAATGAATATTGTAGAGAAAGATGTAGCCAAACGAATAAAAGATCATTATAAAAGCACAAGGCACATGTTCATTGGTCGTAGTGCAAATCTTACTCAGCCACATAATGATCGAACAAATTGTCAATATAGAAACAGATGCTGGAGAGGCTGTCCTTTTGGCGCTTATTTCAGTACGCAATCCGCCACCCTACCTGCAGCGATGGCAACTGGCAACCTCACACTACGCCCCTTTTCTATTGTTACACAAATTTTATACGATAAAGACAGTAAAAAGGCAACCGGTGTAGAAATATTAGATGCGGAAACAAATCAGACATATGTGTACAAAGCAAAAATTGTTTTTGTTTGCGCTTCTGCTTTTAATTCTACATGGGTATTAATGAATTCTGCTACGGATATATGGCCTGATGGATTGGGCAGTAGTAGTGGTGAACTCGGGCACAATGCCATGGATCACCATTTCCGTTGTGGAGCAAGTGCTACAGTAGAAGGTTACGAAGACAAATATATCTATGGCAGACGACCCACTGGAATTTATATCCCTCGCTTTAGAAATGTTTACAATGATAAAAGAGATTACGTACGCGGTTTTGGCTATCAGGGAGGTGCTTCCCGTGGTCGTGGAGCACATGTGGCAGAAATGACAATTGGTGCTGATTTAAAAGAAGCCTTATCCGAACCCGGAGATTGGAATATTGGTATAACAGCCTTTGGTGAAATATTGCCTTATCATGAAAATAAAATAGCACTCAATAAAAATGTAAAAGATAAATGGGGACTACCTGTTTTGGACATGGATATTGAGATAAAAGAAAATGAGAAAAAAATGAGGGTGGATATGGTCAATGACGCGAAAGAAATGCTGGAAGCCGCCGGCGCAAAAAATGTGCATGGATGGGATAGCCATTATGAATTTGGTATGGGCATTCACGAAATGGGTACAGCCCGTATGGGTAGAGATTCCAAAACCTCTGTTTTAAATGGTAATAATCAGGTATGGGATGCACAAAATGTGTTTGTTACTGACGGTGCGTGTATGACTTCCGGGTCGTGCGTAAATCCTTCACTTACCTATATGGCACTTACAGCCAGAGCAGCTGATTTTGCCGTAAGTGAATTAAAGAAAGGAAATCTTTAATCCTTAAATGCATTATTGACTATAGTTATTTCAAAAAATAATTTAGTATGAAGAGAAGAGAACTTTTAAAACTAATAACAGTAATTACAGGCGCCTCTATGGTAGGCGGTGATTTTTTACTGAGCGGGTGCACCGCTGGTGGTGAAGCAAAACTGAATTTTACTGAAAAAAATTTGCTTTTGCTAGACGAAATTGGCGAAACCATTCTTCCTACCACCAACACACCTGGTGCGAAAGCAGCTAAAGTGAGTGAGTATATGAAAGTAATGGTATCCGACTGTTATACAACTGCTCAACAGGAAAGCTTTACCAAGGGTATAGCACAGCTTGAAGAAGCGTGTAAAAAAATGCATTCGAAAAATTTCATCGATTGTACGCCAGAGGAACGACATGCTTTTTTACTTACATTGGAACAAGAAGCAAAGGAATATAATAACCAGCAATACGAAAAAGATAAACCTGAAAGAGAAAAGTTTGAAAAGGAAGGCCGACCTTATAATTTTGTATCCTCCCCTCTTCATTACTACACAATGATCAAGCAATTAACTCTTGCAGGTTATTTCTCTTCGGAAATTGGAAGTAAACAAGCATTACGACTTGTAGCAGTTCCTGGAAAATTTGATGGCGCCTATCCTTATAAAAAAGGAGATCGTGCTTTTGCCTATTAATTAATCAACTAAACAAAACTGTAATGAAGAATTATAAAAGAAGAGATTTTATACGAATAAGCGGACAACTGGCCGCAGCATTAGCCATTTTACCGGCGGCATGTAACTCAGCAACCAGTAATAAAGAGGATGCAACAGGTGAATCTGCTATAAAACAGAATCTGGACATTTTTGGTCTACAGCTATACACACTTCGGGATGAACTTCCCAAAGACCCTAAAGGTATTTTACAACAAGTTGCCTCTTTCGGTTACAAGCAAATAGAAGGTTATGAAGGCCCTCAAGGATTATTCTGGGGCATGAGTAATACTGATTTTAAAAAATATATGGATGACTTGGGGATGAACTTTGTTGCCAGCCACTGCGATATGAATACTGATTTTGATCGTAAGGCTGCAGAAGCTGCTGCCATCGGTATGAAATACCTTATCTGCCCTTACATAGGCGCCCAAAAATCACTAGATGACTACAAGCGCTACGCAGATACATTTAACGCAAAAGGGGAAATCTGTAAAAAGAATGGTATTCGATTTGCGTACCACAATCACGACTACTCATTCAAACAATTAGATGGACAGTATCCGCAGGATGTTTTAATGGCCAATACTGATACAGAACTGGTAGATTACGAAATGGATATTTACTGGGTAGTAACTGCCGGTGAAGATGCCGGTGCCTGGTTAAAAAAATACAAGAATCGCTTCCGTCTGTGTCATGTAAAAGATCGTACAAAAAAAACAACAGAAGCTGCCGATTCTACTACTTTAGGACAAGGCAGTATTAACTTCTCTTCTATATTGGCTACTGCAAAAGAAAACGGAATGGAGTATTATATTGTAGAACAGGAAAAGTATGAAGGCACTACTCCTCTAAAAGCTGTAGAAGACGGGGCAGCTTATATGAAAAATCTTGTTCTTAGTTAAAGCTACCAGTCGTAATAAATACTATCCGGTGTAGCAACTCTATGTTCAAGCAAAGGAAGTTGTTGATTAAAATACTTATTTAAAACAATTCTGAATACATTAACTGAGCTAAGCTTATCAGACAATAGTTGATAATCTCCATCAGAAAAGTACACGGCCGATAAGCATGAAAATGCTATCGGCCATTTTTTTCGGTCATTCAAGCGAACACCATGATCGCCAAAAATAAGAACCACTTTTGGCCTTGTGCTATTGGTATCAATTGAATCAAGAATTTTTTTCAAAAAATCATTCGAATATATTACCTGTCCAACATATCCCTTTTTCTTATCAATTTTTTCTAACGCAACCAAGGTGTCCGAATAGGGATTCCCTATTGAATCCAAATAAAATGGCCAATGAGTAGTCATCATATGTCCATAAACAAATTTCGGAGCGTCAGATGATTCTTTCTTTATCTCATTCAAAAATAAATTATAGTTTACTTCTGAAAGACTTATCTGATAATTCTTTTCTTTATAATATGATGCTGGAAGTTTAAACTTTCCTGTAAAAAAGTCTTTATAGTAATATACCCACAATATGTCTCTTCTCATACGACCCCATAGTGTTTGCAAAGGAATGGTTTGTTCTGTCATTAATGCGAAAGGAGTAGGTCTAACAGGAACTTTATCTCCAACAGTAAAGGCTCCATAATTTAAATACTCATACCCATAATTTTTTAAAAAAGATAATAAACCTACATGTTCCAAAGAAGCTACACCCTTTGCAAGTTGCTTGTGAGTCAAAAAACTATTCTCCAAATTCCCTTCTAAATAGTTTAAATCCATCATGGAAGCTAGAGACAAAGCTGTACTATAATAGTTACTGTAAGAGTGCTTAGGCAAAAAGAAACCTTTCTTATAAAAAGCCGAATCTATAAGATCATTAGCATAATCAAATTCAGATCGAAGTGTCGTTGAATTAGTATAACCATCCATGATCAAGAAAAAAATATCAGGAAGACTATCTGAAACAGGTATGCTTTTTGAAAATTGTACACCTTCTTTTGCAAGAAGGCTATTTTGCTTTTCTCTATGTGAGAAAGAATAATAGGCAAAAAGGAAAAGATCGATGAACAGAGATATGAAAATAAAAAAAATACAAAATCTTGTTATCTTTCTAAAAGGCTTATCAACTCTCAATAGTACCCCAAAAAGCAATGCTATTGCCACACCTATAAACGGAAGAAGAAAAGAATAGGAACAAAAAAAGGAGGGGATATTTAAGCCCTTTATGAAATCATGAAAAGCGCCAAAGAAAAAGAAAAGGCATAAACAAAAAAATGAAAACAAGAAAGCTTTTTGCGGAGATCGTAGAAAAAACAAAGATCCCATCACTACAATAAAACTTAACAACAAATAACGAAGCAGCCAAAACACAGCATTCTCCGAACGAATTAAACCGAAATAGTCATTACATGTATGTAAAACAAAAAAAACGGGTAAAAGAAATATAAAGGCTATAAACTGATGCGATTTCTTAAAACAAAGAAAATCGCTACAACTCTTAACGCTTTTTCTAAAATAATCAATCATACTTTAGTCGACTATATTGAACTAAAAATACAAGAAAACTAAACAACTTTCATTTATCAAGTCTTACTTTAATTCCTTTATTAATGTACACACTTTTATCATTCAATAATGGCAATTCTTGCCCAAAATAGTTATTCAATACAACCCTAAAACTATTCACAGGACTTATACCCTCATACAGAGAAGAATAGTTGCCATCTGAAAAAAAATAAGAATTGAGGCATCCAAATTCCTGATATCGACTATCCCCTTTGAAAAAACGTAGGCCATGATCTCCTTGAATAATTACAACTTTTTTTCGACCTGTATATTCATTAACCAATTCACTAATCCTTTGTAAAAGTATATTAACATATTTCACTTGATTCACATACCCGGCGAAAGGATCTACAGATCCCTTCACTATAAGAGTATCAGAAATACTTCTTCCACTAGAATCCAAATAAAACGGTTCGTGCGGCAACATTAAATGTGTATAAACAAACTTGGGAGATTTATTACTTTCTTGCCCTAATAGATTGACAAGAGAATCATAATTATTATGAGTTACATCTAAATGATAAGACTTCGCTTTATAATAATAATCGGGAATTCTAAAATCGCCTGTTAATAAGTTTCTTGTTGCAAAATACCATCCAATATCTCGTTGAAATCTACCAGAAAGTGTTTGCCAACTGATACAGTTTTTCTTCATCAAATCAAAAAAAGCAACACCCTCCACTGGAAAATGGTTTATATCAAAATATCCTATATTAATACATTCATATCCTATCTTTTTCAAAAAATCAGGTAGTATTACATTTTCTAATGAGTAAACAGATTGTAACATAGACAGACTCGACAAATACTTGTCTTCTATACCTTGTTTTAAGTAATTAAGATCGAGTGAAGATGATAAAGAAAATGGTGTAACATTATAATTACTATTACTTGTAGTTGTAACAAAAAAACCATTCTTTTTAAATATCGAATCAAGCGTTTTGTTGTCAAACCCAATGGCTTCTTTCAAAATAGTAGAATTTGTATAACTATCCGATATGATGTAATAAATATCCGGAAGGCTATCAAGAGGTGGAACAGTTGACTCATTAAGCGATATACGATCACTTGCAAGCAATAGATTATCCTTTTCCTTATGACTAACTATATAGTATACAAATAAACCTATATCAATAACCACTGATATAGTCATAAAAAAAATAATAACACGAACTGATTTCTTAAAAGCCCTCTTGGATTGTCTCAAATAGAGATATAAGAACACAAATAATAAGAAAATAGCTGGTAGTAGAAAAGAATAAGAATAAAGAAATGATGGAACACTCAACTCTTTGATAAAATCATGTATGGCTCCAAAGAAAAAATAAGCATACAAGAGAGAGAAAACAAATAAAAATGTTTTTCTCTCTGGCAGAAATAATAAGCTTATTAAAATCAATACAGCCGTCAATAAAAAATATGCTACTAGTAAATTGCCCGTAGTAGAAAAAGGTATTAGACCAAAATATTCATTATAAGCATGTAATACATAAAAGAAAGGAAAAAGAAAAAGACAGAATAAAAAACAAGATTGCTTCTTAAATACAATAAAACTAGCTAAGCGCTTTTGAGCATTTTTAAACCAAATTTTCTTCATTTCACTACCTTTTACCATTCAATTACTATTTCCTGATTATCTGCTCATACCATGAACGAAATTGTTTTCCTACAGATTCATAAGCATATTTAACAGATGCGTCTGAAGATATCTTATTTGGACTTTCTAATAAAACATCTTTTTTGAGCACCTTTTTGATAGCATTCGCTAGTTCATTCTTATTTTCACCTACAACTAAAAAACCGTTTTCCTTATCATTAATTATTTCGTAAAAAACTTGCAGATTAGAAGCAACTACAGGAATACCAGCCGCTAATGCTTCAATAATAACACAGCCAAATGTTTCAAATCGAGAATAAATAATTAAGGCTATTGAGTTAGAAAAAACACCCATTATTTCTTCTTGATTTAGTTCTCCCGTAAACCTAACAATATCTTTTAAGCCAAGTTCATCGACTAACTGAGTATTACTAGTAGTAACATTACCAATAATATCTAATATCACCGAACACTTTTCCTCCTTCAGTTGCGAAAAAGCTAAAATAATATCTCTTGTATTTTTTTGATAATCCATAGCTCCTGTTACATGCACAAACCGCCTAGAACTTTCATTCTTAAATACATTAGTCATTCTAAAGATATCAGTATTCACAACATTAGGAATCACAATAATCCCTTCTTTCCTGCCCGATAAACGGGCAATAGCTTTTCCTAAATAGGAAGAAACAACTTGTATACCTGCCGCATTTTTTATAGCCTTTTTCCAATGATTCTTAAAATAACTATTTAAGCTATTAAAATGAGGGACCCCTTCATCTAAAAAACCAGTCCATTGTTCCGAAATTACATACGGTATACCCAATTTTTGTTTTACCCATTTTGCTAGAACGGCTATTCGCATTCCAATGTAAAAATGTATTACTGCCGGTTTTCCTTTCTCTCTGATATATTGCTCTATGTGTTTCTTATAAATCTGCTCATACTTTATTTGAGAGCCTATCTTACCTAACCACTTGCAAGAGTTATAAGTAATCACTATTTCTGTTAAGCTCCCTTTTTCTACTCTATTAACCTTACATTCACTTTGCTTTAAGCGCACATCTCTTCCTACATATAAAACAGTTACTGTACAGTAACTACTTATCGCTTCCGCATGTCGCTTGACAAAATCGCCGGTATATGGCTCAACCGGATTGGGGTACCAGCCTGCAATCCACAATACTTTCATTTTTCTTTACTTTTAAATAGTCTTTGTAGAAACAACTTGCATTCTTCCCAATCACTTTTCCCTAAAACGAATATATTCTTCCAGGTAATTTTTGTTTTAATTGTAAAAACAATAATATAGTAAACGAATGCACAAGAATATGCTATAGAGCTGGCGATGGCGGCTCCACTGGAAGCATAATCCGGAATCAATAAGAAATCAAAAAATAGTACGATAAATAAACAAAGTACAGAACCCCAGAAATTGACCCATAACTGGTTAACACCTGCAAAATACGCCGCAAAAATAATAACCCCTGTAAACAAGGTAACCCCCGGTAGTATTAATTGAAAAGAAGCTACAGATGGAGTAAACTCGCTACCAAACAATAATGGTATAATATATCTTATTCCAAAAAAGCTAAAAATTGCCCCAACTATATTAATAACAAGTAATATCCGAAGCATATCCACCAATTTTTGCTCGCTCAATTCCTTCTTACCAGTAGCCACTAATGGATAAATCATACCGGCATACACAAGTGGTAATATCCAGAAAAACTGAGCAAGTTTTACCGAAAGGCTATACCAGCCTAATTCTTTTTCCCCATGATAATACTCTACAATCCAGAAATCCGCCCGGTAGGCCAAAAACTGAATGCTGTTCGTAAAAAATGTCAAAAAAGAATATCTAAAAAAATCTGATGTTCTTTTAGAAGGTATTGAGAGGTACTCTTGTTCTTGTTCTTGCTTTTTCTTATTCTGTACAAAATAAAAAGCAAGCATAAAAGCAACAGCTTGTAAGAACATGCAAATTATGTACAACATCAACCATTTTTCAATCGAAAAATTAAAATGCCATAGTAAGAAAAAAACGAAAACACCCAAAATAACAAGATTGCTATACAATTGAACTTTACTAAATACCATGAATTTTCCTAACCCATTTAATAAAGAGGAAAATTTTTCCGTAAGAGAAATACTAAGTACAAAAAGTGGCAATAACCACCATTGATAAATACTGACAGCATCAATAATCCAGTAATGACCTTTTGTAGAAAAATAAATAAACTCAACTATACCTAACACAAAAAGTTGAAGAAGCAGAATATAACGTAATATCCGGAGAATCTTATTAACTGAAATCTTCTTGCTGGCACTATAGTATAATAAACCTGCATCACTTCCCCATGATGTCAACATATTGAAAAGAGAACCATTTAAAATAACAATAGAAAGCATTCCGTAGCCTGCAACGCCCATATTCCGTGACAATACGATGGTAGTAAATAGTACTACAAATACATTTATAACCCGGAAAGCGGCATTCGAAAACAACATATAACTGTTAATATCCTAAACTGTGTATTTATGACTACAGTCAGAACAAATCAAAAATACAATTTTATAATCTTTCTTATCATGCTTATACTACATTGGATAAACAACTAAATAGGCCTATAAAACCACCCCCGCTATATCATAAAAATAGCCATTTGCAATCTTGGCAAACAGCTATCACTATTATAAGCAAAAAGTAATTAATATAGAAGCATACAAGTACTACAACGCCTTAATAATCGCAGCAAACTCATCGGCATTAAGCGATGCGCCACCAACAAGTCCTCCGTCTACATCGGGGCTGGCAAACAGCTCAACGGCATTGGCCGCTTTCACACTTCCCCCATAAAGAATAGAAATTTGATCGGCAATAGCTGCTCCATATTGCCCGGCAATGGCAGAACGTAAGTAAGCATGCATATCCTGCGCTTGTTCTGTTGTTGCCGTTTTGCCTGTACCTATCGCCCAGATTGGCTCATAGGCAATAACAATATCTGTAATCTTTTCTGCAGACAAATGATACAAAGATTCTTTTAACTGTGTAGCTACATACTCATTTTGTGTTCCGGATTCTCTTATAGAAAGCGGCTCACCACAACAAAAGATGGGTGTAATCTGATTTTCAAGACAAAGATTTACTTTATCAGCCAACTCCGCATTTGTTTCGTTAAAATACTCTCTTCTCTCGCTGTGGCCAATAACACAATATTGTATACCGATGGACTGTAACATTTCAGCAGCAACCTCCCCCGTAAAAGCACCGGATTTTTTACTATAACAATTTTGTGCAGCAACAGCATAATTATTCGCATTGGCAACCTTACTGTTTGCCATAAGCAAATAAGGGTAGGGAACAGAAAAAATTGCCAACTGATGAGAAGCAAGATTAATTTGCTGGTCCAAAATATCATCCAATAACTTTTCTCCTTGCTGGTAGGTAAGATTCATTTTCCAATTGGCTGCTGCTATCTTTTTTCTCATTTTTATAAAGTAGTTTAATAATGGGTGTAAATATAAGTAAGTATATTTTTTTCGTGGTCAGTAATGGTTTTGCTCTTAAACATTTTCCAGTTATGAATATCTTGTATCGCTTTCTCTAACTCGTAACGGGTAACACCTTCGTTTCCCCAGGCAAAAGAGGGTATAAACTTTGGGCTAAGCCCATTGCCAAATACATTTGCGGAAATACCAATAACTGTTCCAGTGTTAATGCTGGTATTAATGGCTGTGCGGGTATAATCGCCCATCATCACACCACATTTGCTGCCCGCCTCCATTTCTCCCGTAGACGTCCATACTTTTACAGGACAAGCATTATTTTTCAGATTAGAATTGGTTGTCCCTGCTCCCATATTACACCACTCGCCTATAACTGCATCGCCCAGGTAACCATCATGCGCCTTATTGGAGTACCCAAAGAAAACACTATTCTTTATTTCTCCTGCTGCAATACAGTAAGGGCCTATCGTGGTAGCTCCATAAATCTTAGCCCCCATTTTTACACAACCGCCTTCTCCTATAGCAAAGGGCCCACGAATACATGCTCCTTCCATGATCTCAGCATTTTTACCAATATATATAGGTCCGGCCGATGCATTCAATATAGCATGTTGCACTTTTGCCCCTTTCTCCAAAAAGATAGGAAACCCTTTACTAACTTTAGTAGATCGGGGAATTGCCTGTGATGTTCTTTTTTTAGTTAATAATGCAAAGTCTTCTCGTATTGCCCAGTCATTAAATTGGAATATATCCCAGGGACGACGCAGCAACCTTACTTCTTCCTGCAACAGGATTGCCTTATTCATTTTCACTTTAAACTTTCCCTTTACTTCTTTTTGAGAAAAACGGAAAACTAGTGCTGTATTGCCAGAGGAAATATATGCACCATTTTCTAATTTCTTTACCGCTTTTACAAGTGATGCAGTAGGTAATGCATTTCCCTGTATTAAAAGGCAATCCCCATCCTTTACACTCTCTTCCAGAGAAACAGATTGCTCATGATCTTTATAATCATCTTGTATTTGATCAAAAGATGGCAGCCCCAGTCTTTTTTCCCATTTTTCCCGGATGGTAAGTATACCCACTCGTATATCCTGTAAACGCCTTGTTAGCGTAAAAGGATGCAGGTTTTCCGGTTGGCAAAATTCTTCTGTAAAAATGATTTTATTCATCTGGAGTTGACTGGCTCCAAAAATAAGAAAGATTCGGCAGCACAAAGGAATGAAATACCAGTAGTCGCCACCTGTTCTTACTCAGCACCAAAAAGTTTATCCACTTGTTTTTCCGAAAGCGTTATAAATTCATACCCCGCACTTATCTTGATGCCAACACTACCAACAAAACGGTTATGCTGCACTTTTACATTGGTTGCGCCCAACTGAAAAGCTTTGTAATAGGATTTGTTCTTCTTATTCTCGTCCAGGAAAAATGATTTAAGGATAGTGTATAGCTTTTCATACGTGTTATTTTTCCCTTGGAAACGAATAGAAAAGTACTTGCTCTTATTCTTGGGTTTATCCATATTTTCCAACAAGAGCATGTACGTACTATCATCACCATTGGTGACATAAAGCATCTCAGCCTTTACACTACCCATTACTTTCACCGTATGCAACTCTTTCCATTTTACAGGATCATTTTCTGTTATTTGCGCCACCGCACTTATACAAAAAAAGCTGATAATAAAAATGAAGAGAAATTTATACATACACTTATTTTATTGATTGTCAAAATACCCTTCAGCTACTATGTATATCCAATCATTACACATCTACCCTCATTAATTTCTATAGAAAATTACTTTTTTTTCCGAAAAAGGTCTTTGCTTAGTTTCCACATCTAGGTGATGTGTTCACATTTTTACTCGCTGACCAGTGGCTCAAATCAATTAATTTTGAGTATGCAACAGTTAAAACAGTATTTTCTTTTACGGCCTGATATTACTTTTCTCAACTTTGGTTCTTTTGGCTCTTGTGTAAAACCTGTATTTGAACGTTATCAGCAATACCAATTGGAACTTGAGCAGGATCCCGTCCTGTTTATAACCGGCACAGGCCTGCAATATCTGGAGCAATCCAGAGAGGCACTGGGCAACTATGTGCATTGCCACAAAGACGATTTGGTGTACGTTACAAATCCTTCGTATGCAGTAAATGCAGTCGCCAAGAGTATACAGTTGCAGGAGGGTGACGAAGTATTAACTACCAATCTGGAATATGGTGCTTGCGATAAGGCCTGGGAATTTTATTGTGAGCAAAAAGGAGCGCACTATATTAAGCAACCTATCACCTTACCTGTTGTTTCAAAAGAGCAGTTTATTGCTGATTTTTTCAAAGGACTTACTTCCAAAACCAAGCTTGTATTTATCAGTCATATTACCAGCAGTACTGCTATGCGATTGCCGGTGGAAGATATTTGTGCTATTGCCAAAGAAAAAGGATTACTCACTTTTGTAGATGGAGCACACGCACCCGGACATATACCGCTCGATTTACAAGCCTCTCCTTTTGATTTCTACACAGGCGCTTCTCATAAATGGATGATGACACCCAAGGGTAGTTCTTTTTTGTATGCGAAAAAAGAATTTCAAGGAATGATTGACCCTCTGATCGTAAGCTGGGGGTACAAAGCCTTGTTTCCCTCCCACTCCAGTTTTCTTGATTATCACCAGATGAATGGCACCCGTGATTATTCAGCTTTTTTGACAATACCTACAGCGATTGATTTTATGCAACACCATAACTGGTGGGAAGTAGCAACAACCTGCCGCCAACTGGTGAAAGAAAATGCATTGGAGCTTTGCCGCCTTTTAGGATCGGCACCTGTTGCTCCTTTAACCGACGATTTTACACTTCAACTATTCAGTGCCCCTATTAAAACGGCAGAGCCTGAAAAGCTGCACGACCATCTATTTAATGAGTACAAAATTCAAATACCGGTTATGCGGCACGGGAAAGACGTATACTTGCGCTATTCCATCAATGCCTTTAATGAACAAGCCGATTTGGATAAACTCTTTGCTGCTATTCAGGATATTCGGAAAAAAACGAGCTTTATCCAGTAAAAATCAAAAACGTGAAAGTCTTAGAATAATCGCTCCTTTCGCTTTGAAACTGGCCGGTAATGTGTATTTTTAATACTTCAAGCCTTTTAAGCCATGCGAAAAATTATTGGGATTTTCTTCTTGGTTGTTAGCCTTACGGCAACTGCACAGCAGCCGGTAGTAAATACTATTAATCCCTACACAGGCAATACTAAAATCATTTCCAAAAAGTGGTCCCTTACAAAATATGCCGGCTTGTCGAGCGGCTATGGCTTTTTTAATGGCGGCAATGCTACTATAATATCAGCTCCGATAGGTGTACAATTGAATAGAAAAATCACCAATAATCTCTTTGCTTTTGCCGGAGTATCGGTAGCACCTACTTACGTAGGTTTTGCTAATCAATTTATGAACACTTCTTTTAAACCGGGTTCTTCTTTTCTGGCTCATCAGGGTGGTAAATGGACACCTGTTTCACGTGCAGAGTTTGGGCTGATGTACATAAACGACGAGAGGACATTCTCTGTATCCGGTAGTATAGGCGTACAAAGAGGTGGCTACCTCTACAATCCTCAGCAATTTATGCTACCTGTACATCAAAATCCGGCAATCAGAACAAAGTAGTAAAGAATAAGTATTGTTGTCTCTCAAATCAAAGGAATACCATTTATCAAATACTAAAAATATTCATAATCAAATACTTGAAAACATTTGCTCAAATTCTACAACAACTAATTCAATCGTCACCCTAGTACTATTTTATACCCTCTTGTCCGCAAAAAGTCACTAAATATTCCTTCTGAAATTTTCATCAATTGGTCATATTGCTTGGCCCCATGGCTAATGCGTTTTACACCCAGTCTGCCCAATGTGGCATAGACAGGTAAGTTGGCTGTAGTAAATACATTAAGCGGCAATGGCACTTTCTCTGTAAAGGCCTGGATATCGGCTTCCTTTTCTATTAAAGGAACAAAAATACCATCCGCTCCAGCTTGCTGGTACCGTAACGCTCTATTAACCGACTCATCCAATGCTTGAGGATGTTTAGTGGTGTAAGTATCTGTACGGGCATTGATAAAAATAGTTGTTGCTGCCTTAATAGCTTTTATTTTTGCCACCAATGCCTCTGCATCAGCAAGCACTCTTTTTCCTTCCTTTACAATTCCGTCTTCCAGGTTGATGCCCACCACACCCGCATCGGTTAATTGCTTGACATAACTTGCTACCTGTTCCGGATCATCAGCATAGCCTGCTTCAAAATCTACAGAAACAGGAATATCGACTACTGCTACAACTCTCTTAACTACATGAAGAATATCCTCAAAAGGAATCTGCTCTCCGTCAGGATAGCCCAAAGCAAAAGCCATGGCATGGCTGGAGGTTCCTAAAGCCTGATAGCCGGCCTGTTGTGCTAGCTTTGCCGTATGCGCATTCCATACATTCCCCAATAATAGTGGTGTAGCCTGCTGATGTAATACTGTAAGCCGATCGACTGCCTGTTGATTATTCATAATTCAAAATTTTATAGCGCGATAGATAGTAAGATTTAGCCAATACCTTGCCAATACCCCACATGAACACAAGCCCTAGACTCCAAAACACCAAGCACTGTCAACTGCAATTGCTTTTCTAATAAGTTATACATACCTCCAAAATACACCATACCTATGAAAACAAAATCCCGGCTGACGATTCAACCGGGATTGGATTATTTGCTTACAGTACATTATTTATTTGCCTTTGGCAAACTGTGACCGAATCACGTTCAATGCCCCGCCTGCCTTAAACCATTCAATCTGTTGCTCATTGTAAGTGTGGTTCACACTTATTTCATCTTTTGTTCCATCACTATGATTGAGTACCACCGTTAACGGCTTGCCAGGTGCAAAGCTCGTAAGCCCTACGATATCGATACGATCATCTTCCCGTATCTTATCATAGTCAGCTTTATCAGCAAATGTCAATGCCAGCATACCTTGCTTTTTTAGATTGGTTTCGTGAATACGGGCAAAACTTCTTACCAATATTGCTCTTACACTCAGATGTCGAGGTTCCATAGCCGCATGTTCACGAGAAGAGCCTTCGCCGTAGTTTTCATCACCAACAACTATACTATCAATCCCCTCTGCCTTATAGGCCCGGGCTGTGGCAGGCACAGGGCCATACTCGCTGGTAAGCTGATTCTTTACCGTATCTGTTTTATCGTTGTAATAATTAACCGCCCCTATCAACATGTTATTACTAATGTTATCCAAATGCCCCCTAAACTTCAGCCAAGGGCCTGCCATACTGATGTGATCAGTAGTACATTTCCCCTTTGCCTTGATTAAAAGCTTTAAGCCCTTTAGATCAGTTCCTTCCCAAGCCGCAAAGGGAGTTAATAATTGTAGGCGTTGGCTTTCCGGATTTACAATTACCTGTATGCTACTTCCGTCCTCAGCAGGTGCCTGATAACCGGCATCCTCTACATCAAATCCTTTGGGAGGCAATTCAAATCCTATCGGCTCATCCAGCAGCACATCTTCGCCTTTATCATTTTTCAACTTATCCGTTATGGGGTTAAATGCTATCGTGCCCGCTATCGCCATAGCCGTTACAATCTCCGGACTGGCAACAAAAGCATGGGTACTAGCCAGTCCATCATTACGCTTTGCAAAGTTCCTGTTAAAGGAAGTAATGATAGTATTCTTGCGATTAGGGTCATCTATATGGCGAGCCCATTGACCTATACAAGGTCCGCAGGCATTAGCCAATACTACACCGCCTACGCTTTCAAATGTATCAATAAACCCATCTCTTTCTATTGTATAACGAACTAATTCTGAGCCTGGTGTAATGGTAAATTCAGAATTTGCTTTCAGTCCTTTATTGACGGCATTTTTTACAATAGAAGCACTACGACTAATGTCTTCATAAGAAGAGTTTGTACAACTGCCTATAAGTGCTACCTCCAATTTTGCCGGCCATCCATTCTCTTGTACCGCTTTCGCCATTTGCGAAACCGGCGTAGCTAAATCAGGCGTAAACGGTCCGTTGACATAAGGCTCCAACGTACTCAAATCCAGCTCTAATACCTGATCATAATACGCGGAGGGATTTGCCACCACTTCCTCATCGGGTCGCAGATGTTCTCTTACCCCATCGGCCAGAGAAGCAATCTCTTCCCTTCCGGTAGCTTTTAAGTAAGCTGCCATTTTTTCGTCATAGGCAAATAAAGAACAGGTAGCTCCTATTTCCGCTCCCATATTACACACCGTACCCTTACCCGTCGCGCTCATACTATCAGCACCCGGGCCAAAGTATTCTACAATAGCACCTGTACCACCTTTCACCGTCAACTGGCCGGCCACCCACAAGATTACATCCTTGCAACTTGTCCAACCGCTCATTTTACCGGTAAGCTTTACACCTATAAGCTTAGGCATTTTCAACTCCCAAGGCAAACCCGCCATTACATCCACCGCATCGGCACCACCCACACCTATCGCCACCATTCCTAAACCACCAGCATTAGGTGTATGACTATCTGTTCCTATCATCATACCTCCAGGAAAGGCATAATTTTCCAGCACTACCTGATGTATAATTCCGGCTCCCGGCTTCCAAAATCCAATGCCGTATTTGTTTGATATTGAGCTTAAAAAATCATATACCTCTTTATTTACTTCATTAGCTGTCGCCAAATCTTCTTTAGCTCCTACTTT
>CAZPPM010000041.1:0-23887 GCA_964588445.1 uncultured Citrobacter sp. | reverse complement strand
GCGATTGCCCTATTGATAACTGGTTTGGCTATGCAATCTTCAGCACAGGTTAATAGCGTGGAGTTTGGCAAAAACAGAGTGCAGTATCAGAAGTTCAAATGGAAATATTATCAAACAACAAACTTCAACACCTATTTCAGTCAGGATGGGCTGGGATTAGGAAAATATGTAACACAAATTGCAGAGCAGGAGTTACCCTTAATTGAAGAGTTTATTGAGTATGGCAGTCAGCGTCGTATTAACATCGTTGTCTACAATAGTTTTGATGAAATGCAACAGTCTAATATAGGATTGGAGCTAGATTGGCAAAATACGGGGGGTGTTACAAAGCTGGTGAATAATAAAATGCTGGTTTATTTTGACGCCAATCATGATAACCTGCGTCGTCAGATACGGCAGGGGATTGCAAGGGTGCTAGTAGAGAACGAGCTTTTTGGAGACGATCTTGGTGAGTTTGCGGCCAATCAGGCTTTATTGGATTTGCCTAAATGGCTTACGGATGGATACATAGAATATGCCGCTGAAAACTGGAGTGCCGCACTGGATGATGATTTACGTTCTGTCATGCTTTCTGGAGAGTATACAAACTTTTACAATTTTGCTTTTAAAAAACCCAACCTTGCGGGACATGGATTTTGGAAGTACATAGCTGATAAGTATGGAAAAAATAAAGTAACCTACTTTTTTTATCTCGCACGTATTTATCGTAACCTGAATAGCGCTTCGCAAAAATTGGGTGGTGTAAAATTCAAGGAGCTGCTCAAGCAGTTTATGCAGGAAGTACCGCAGCAGTATTATAAAGATATTCGTGGCCGTCGTAATGCACCTAAGGGTCAGTTGGGTGTAAGTGAGGTTATAGGCAAAAAAGATTTTATTCGTTTTAATGCCAATCCCAACCCTCGCAGCTTTACCTATGTTGTGGTGGAGTTCAAGCAAGGTATTTACTCCGTGGTACTGAACGAAAATTTTGTCAATAGAAAAGTCTTATTGAAGTTTGGCACCCGTTCCCGTCAGGATGAGATCAACCCTAACTATCCTATCATTGCTTGGGATGGTAAAGGCACACGCATTGCTGTCGTTTACTATCAGGAGGGAAAGTTGAAACTTTTTGTGTATGATATCATCAATCGTATAAAAGTAGCCAAGCAGGAGTTGCCCATGTTTAACCAGATTCAGGATATGAAATATATGCTGGATAACAACACGCTTATATTTAGTGCGGTGAGAAGCGGGCAAACAGATATTTATACCTACAAAATTGACAGACAGACCTATGATCAAATTACCAATGACGTGTATGATGATCTGGATCCTTCCTTTGTAGCTTTTCCCAATAAAAGTGGCATTATTTATTCCAGTAACCGGCCTTCTGCTGCAGCGGCAAGTAGTGATGATTCTTTACCTGGCCCGCGCTTCAATATTTTTCTGGTAGATAATTGGAATCGATCGGATTATAAACAAATATCACAGCTCACCAATGTTCGATTTGGTAATGCCCGTTATCCTTCACAATACAACACTTCCCACTTCACGTTTGTGAGCGATGAGAATGGTGTAAATAACCGGTATGCAGGATTTTTCCGTACAGAAAGAGCTGGGCTGGATACACTGATTTTTATAGGAGATGAAGTGTTGCGTAATCCGCCGTTGACAGAGGTAGATAGTCTTTTAAAAGAATGGGATAAAACAGATATTGATTCGGTAGGCTTTGTGTCCATCACCAATGATTCGTCCTATATTTTCCCGCTAACAAATTATCAAAGCAGCTTGTTGGAAACCCGTACCGCTGGAGACAACCAGCAGGTGAGTGAAGTAGTGAAGCTGGGCGATGTGAAGCTTTTGTACCGATTAAAAGTAGATGAGAATGTATTGAGACGGCGAAATGTTACTGCAAGGCCCACCGAATATATGAAGCAGGTAATAGATGAGGATCGAAAGAAGCAAGGCGTACAATCCTTACATGGGCCGGAAAGAGATCCACAGGAAAAAAAGAGAAATGATTTTTTCCAAAGTGAATTTGACGATGAAAGAAATGATAGCAGCCAGGTGGGCAGAGTAGTAGAAGGCGTGGATTTGACTGCCGATCCTATTTTGCGAAAAGCAAAACTATATGAATACCGCCCTCCCAAATTCTTTATCGATTATGCGGTGACAGGGTTTAATAATAATGTATTCGTTTTAAATAAGTTTCAACCCTTTACTGGATCGGGGCCGGTACAACTTTCTAATAATGGATCTTTTAATGGGATGCTTCGCATGAGTACATCCGATTTGATGGAGGACATTAAGTTTACAGGAGGTATTCGCATAGCTCCTAATCTGCGGGATAATGATGTACTGTTCTCTTTTAAAAATCTTAGAAAGAGGTTGGATTGGGGCGCGATATATTATCGCAGCTCACAGCAGACTATAGCTGGTTTTAATGCCGCGAATAAATCATTGTTTTTACCACTTACTCAAACATCCTCAGCATTGCCGGTGAAACAATTCTCTAACTACTACTTGGCTACTCTGAATTACCCATTAGATAAAATAAGAAGTTTAAGAGCAGTATTAGGTCCACGATTTGACCGGCTTGTTGCTACAACTGACGGTTTCTTTTATACACCGGATATAACTGATGTGTTGCAGGTAAAGGATATGAAGACAACCTATGGTCAGGTGAGTCTGGAGTATGTATATGATAATACATTAAACCCGGCCAGTAATATATGGCATGGCCTGCGCTATAAAATATTTGCAGATTGGTTTGGACAGGTTAAAAGCACTAATCCAACTGGTGGCAAAGTAATTATGAATGCCGGTTTTGATGCAAGACATTATTTGCCATTGTATCGTAATCTTATCTGGGCTGTAAGGGCTTCAGGCGATTTTTCTTTTGGAGAACAAAAAGTAGTTTATTATCTGGGTGGAGTGGACAACTGGTTTTCTCCTAAGTTTAATAATGCTACTCCTGTTGATTATTCACAGAATTATCAGTACCAATCGCTGGCGTTGAACATGCGAGGGTATCGGCAAAACCTTGCGAATGGTAATAATGCCGTAGTGATCAACAGTGAAATAAGACTACCGGTATTTACTACCTTATTTAATAAGCCTATCAACAATGCATTTCTGCGCAATTTCCAATTAATACAATTTGTTGATTTAGGTACAGCTTGGGCGGGTTCGGTAAGCTCTATTAAGCGTCCGGAAAATGTGTATTCTGCCGCTAACAATCCGTATACAGTTCGATTTAAATCAGGGGGACTTGGGCCTTTAGCAGGGGGCTATGGCTTTGGTGCCAGAAGCACATTGTTGGGCTATTTTCTACGAGTAGATGCTGCCTGGGAAATGAATGGTGTGTTCCGTGGTAAACCTATGTGGTATATAGCGATGGGCTTCGACTTTTAAAAAATTACTAATCAAAAAGATAAGTCCCCGGTGAATAACCAGGGACTTTTTTGCTTTCATAAAGGGATAGGTTACGAACAAACCAAGGGTTAATGGGTAGAAGTCTAATACTAAGAATAAATAATTAGAGGTCATTTAAGTTATTCATCTTTTTAAGTGTTTCCAATTGATAAATTTTAGTCGTCGGATTCTTAAGATGTTTATTAACATATAAATCATCTGGAAATTGAGTAACAAAAACAGCATCATTTATACACTTAATAATAATTTTCCCGTATCCTTCATCTACTTCGCCTAGAAAAATTCTAAAGCTTGTTGAATCAGTCAACCATTCAGCATTCCTATCTCCACCCCAAGCACCTTGCCCGAAAGTGCAAAAAGTTTCGATATACAAATTGTCGCAGACTTTGGATGTACGTTTGTGATCTTTTCGACTCTTTCCATTTATACATCCTTGAAAGCAGAAAATAAATAGCAGTAATAAATATGCACAACTTCTCATCATTTTTTGAAAATAGATATCCCATTCAGCAAAGCTTATTTTATTCATAGTTACCATTGTATTTTTTTAGAGAAATTCATAATCACTGCAAGTGTGAGGAATAGGCCTATGCTGCCAAGTAGCAAGGAATAATCCTGTAGTTGCAGAATAGAAAACACATAGCTGTATAATAAAGCCAATACAACAGATAAAATGGTCGTAAGTTTTCCGGATTGCAGTATACCTTTTACAAACCATGCAATTAGAAAAACGGTAGCGGCTGCTGCAATGATATAGGCGATATTAAAACCGGTGTATTCTCCTATGGATAGTAGCAATGTATAAAATAATAGCAGCGCCAACCCTATAAGGCCATATTGAAAGAGGTGAACCGGTTTTTTATGAATGGTTTCGATAAGAAAAAAAGCGGCGAAAGTAAGTACGATGCAGAGCATGGCATATTTTACGGATCGCATTGTTTTTTGATAAGTGCTTACAGGAATAAATAACTCTGTGCCAAATTCTGCTGTGCTAAATGATACGAACTGATCTTTCCAGGCTTGCGGAAAATTGCGACTGTGAGCAAAGCTTTTCCAACTGGCTTCAAAACCCTTGTCGGTAATTTGATGAAGGGGTAACTGGCTACCTGTAAAGCTGGGGTCGGGCCAGGTAGATACCATTGTTACAGCTGTTTCTTTTCCTAAGGGAGTAAACAATAATTGCTGCGATCCATTTAGGGCTACTTTACCACTAAACGATATTTCTTTATCTGGCGTTATCGCTATAGGTGCAGCAAATCCTTCTTGCATAATATTGTTTCTTATAGAAGAAGGGTTTAGGTTGATAACGGTATCATTCCATTGTAATGATAGTTGTTCTTTTAATCCTTTTGCATCCGTAATCGAAGCAGATACATAGGCTTCTTCCCATCTTATATCTTCTGTAGGTATTTGCAGGGTGTTGAGTGTTGTGGGAGAAAAATTTCCCTGAAAGTTTAACTCAGCGGTGTAAAGCATTACTTCATAAATACCGCGGTATTTTTTTTCAGGGTTTACAGCTGCTGCGATGGATAGTTTATCGGGTAATAGATAAGCATATTTCTTTTGTGTGCCGGTTGTTCCATTGGTTAGCTTGATGGCTTCATTATAAGGCACAACCAATATAGGCCCTGTAAAATTTTGTTTACCGGCCCATTTACTACTTACTTCAGTAAAGGCTTCCTGTTGGCGGGCTTCCCGTTCCTGTATTAGGTCTTTTACAAACCAGGCGGGGATCATCAGTAAAAGAATAAGCCCTGCGATAAGTAAGACTTTTACCAGCAGCTTACTTTTTTGTACTGTTGAATTGATGATTGATTCCATTTAGTTGTGTTTTGTAGTATGATTAAATTGTTCGGCAACTTTTTGAAGTGTTATATAAAAAAGTGTCATGAATAAGGTGTAAGTGCCAATCATTCCCCATTCCATTTTGTTTTGAAGAGGATGTCGCAGCAGGTAAATGATATCGCCGAGTAAAGTGCCGGGTTGTACTATAATGTCCCAGCTATTATAACGTAGGTAACGACCGATGTAAATACCCAAGGCGTTGAGAGCCATCACCAGGGTAATAAACAATAGCGAAAAACTTTTGCGATAGCGCAATAGCAATAACCATTCAATTTGTCGTAGTGAAAGAATACCCAGTACAATCCCATTCCAGGCAAAAGAGAAAATGAGTAACAGATCAAACCACTGCGGAGCACCACCAAACCTGTCGAGGTGAAATAAATCGGTGATAATGTAAAAGCTATTGGGTATAAATAATAACCAGATAAAAAGTAAAACAACGAAACGAAAACGGTGAATAACCCATGTGGGATGGGCATACAAAAATTGCGTGATAGCATAAGGAATGAGCGCAAGGAATAGGTTCCAAACTAGAAATGTATAATGCAATTCACCAGTACTATATATCCTGCAGCCTAGTAAAAAGCAACTAAAAAGAATAGAGACTGCCAGTAATTGCCGAATACTGAAACTATCGGTTGCCGATTGCTGATAAATAAATTTAAGCCACATAGTGAATTATTTTGGGAATAAAAATGATGAGTGCTATCAGAAAGGCAGCGATAGAAAGAACCAAGACAGCTCCTGCTGCCATATCCTTTATATGTTTTACTGCGGGCTGCTTTTCTGGTGATAGGTGATCCATAATTGTTTCAATACTTGTATTGAACAGCTCGGCAGCCCATATGGTAGCGGTAATGATAAGGAGCAACGCTATTTCCAGTGTATTCAGAGGTATAAATATCATCGCGACTACAAGTAGCAATGTTGCCATGAGGTGAATTCTCACATTCGGTTCATGGCGAAGGGCGTGTAGAATACCTGCGAAAGCATGCTGAATGCTTCGCCATCTGCCGGCCAAGGTTATTTTTTTAATCATGTATACAATTTTCAGGTGAGTAATGCGAATCAAAAAGAGAATAGAATAATTTCATTCGTATAAGAACTGTGATAACTAGTGCAGCTATAGCGGGGATGATTACTAAGATGCTTGTTGTGTCTAATTCCGAAAAAAAAAGAAGTAATAGTAATAGGTATTGTGCAAGTATGACTAGAATCAGCCCAAATAGCCAGATACAAAAACTGCTGCTAACCGACATTTCGGCTTTTAGCAACAACCGAAGAAATAAGTAAGCCAATAAAAGACTGGGTAAGGAAAGGAAGAATGAAAAAACAACAGCCATTAGTATAGATCCGAGTAGGCTTCCTAGCTCCAGACCAATAAAAAAACCTAGTGTAATAGCATGTAGCAGATTAGCAACGGCCCAGGTATTGGTAGTGTGAAGGAGTGTATTTTTCTTTTTTAGCATATTAAAAAGTACTTTGTATTTCAAAGCATATGGACAAAAAATTTTTATATATACTGTCGGTTAATACGGCTTTCCGGTCTTTGATCAAATAAGTATAATACAAGTAAAAAGCCCCATTCTACAGGTTTCATAATTATGTACACCATATCAGCAATCCATTTGATATTGAAAATGGTATAGTAACGATGTATTCTATTTCCTACCTGATTATAATTATGGCGAATAAACTTATGAAGACGAGGAAGCTTTTCTTCGATTAATTGCTCAAAAGCATTAGCTATTAAGAGCTGGCGGTTACACATGATTAATTTTCCTTGACGCTTACCCAGCCGCAACGGTTTTACAATATCTTTATGCCCCTTTGCTGCTACAGAACATAAGTAATGACCCCCGCAGGCCACATTATCGCATAGATAATCCCACTCGGAAAAACCATGTTTATAGGTTTCTGTAAAGGCTCTAACTATGGCATCTGGCTTTTGCCCCAATAAGTACAATACTCCTATTAATAATGAAATTATTGGGGCACAGACAGCTAAGATAATTGGGTACTTTACCCATAGTGGGCTAAGCAATATTTTTTTAATGAATTCAAATTGCGTTTTATCATTCTTGTCTTGCAGTGTTAAGAGTTCTTCACGCAACATCTTATGTCGGATAATTAACTGCGATAAAAGGAAAGCACCTACGGGAACATTACCCATTAGCCAATAAACAACATCTACACTCTGTATACCTATAAAAATATTGAGTATAAATCCTAATACGAGTAATGCTAAAAGAATTAACTCAAGTAAAGGCGGGTAAATGCTCTTTTTATAAGAAAGCATAAAATAAGCGGCCATACATAGAAAAATGAGAACATAAATAGATGCTCTATGAGGTGGAGAGAAAACAGCACTATCCGAACAGCAGTCATTGGCTTCGCCTAAATCCATTTCCAATAAGTATATCAACGGTGAAAAACAAACAGCCATAAACTCACAAACCCGCAGCCAAACGGGTATAATTGAAGATTTTCCTAATGCAAGCAAATGGACAAGTGAAACAATCAGTGAAATGCCGGCGAAAATAAGCACAACAGGTATTAGCATATTGTTTTTATTTAATACCCTTTATCATATTTTCTAATGCTGTAACATGATCAGCAAATGCTTTTTCTCCATTTCTAGTTACGGAATAAGTTGTATTGGTTTTGCGGCCAATGAATCCTTTGTGAACTTTTATATAACCATTTTCTTCTAAGCTCACCAAATGGGTTGCCAGGTTGCCATCTGTAACTTCCAACATTTTTTTTAAGTCGTTAAAGCTTACTTCTTCGTTTACCGATAGAATGCTCATAACCCCCAAGCGAATGCGGTTATCAAAAACTTTATTTAAACCAGTGATAGGATTCTTCATATTCCGCTGCTAATTCATACGATAGTAAACAATTTTTCCATTTTGGAGATCATCGCTATTAATTTCTGTCATGTTTCCACCATATTAGTATGCCATAGATAATGTGTAGGATGCCAAAACCTATTACCCAAAAATACAGGCCATAGCCAAAACTCTGTTTTGTAATAAATAAATTAATCAGCCCTAGTAGAATTTGGCAATAACCCAACGAACGAAGATCGGCGAGAGTGTAGCGACCGGCACTTACCAAGGAAAGCCCATAAAACACAAGACAGGAACTGGCAACAAAACGCCACTCATTATGCTGCAACATCCCCAGAACAAAAATGCCACCCGTAAGTAAGGGGAAGGCCATACTCCAAAAAACTTTTTTCGAACTATGGTCTGTCAAGGAGTTGCCTGTTTTTTGTGCTTTCCTCCAAGTGAAAAAGAAAGCAGATAATAAGGCCGCCAAAAAAGTACCGCCTGCAATAAGTAATAGCTTTGATTTTAGTAAGGCAAAGCTTGCATTACTATAATACCATCCTTTCGGATCACCTTCGTAATAGTTTTGTAATGTGTTATAGGCCAGCCATGCACCAGCCAGCGCACAAATCCCTGCCGCAATACAACTCAAGCCACTTAAGGAGGTGAAACGACTCGAGCGTTCCATCATCTTTTTTATTTCAGTAACATCCTGTAAGGGGTTATGGGAAGGCGTTTGTTCGTTCATAAAAAGCACTTTGAATTACAAAGTAATAGATTGAAATGTTAATTTCAAAATTTTTCTATAAAATAACTCCCTGTTGCTGGGTCGTGTTTTCAGATTGTCGGAGTAAATTTGTGGTGCATGACACGTGGATTACCCTGGCATTTTTTTTTATTGGTAGGTGTTTTTAGTTTGATAGTGACTCCTTTACTAGGTCAACGAAAATATATTAAGGGTGTCGTCAAGGACTCCCATAGTGAGGAACCTATCGTTTTTGCTTCGGTTGTTTTTAAGCAAACAACCATTGGAAAACTGACCGATTCTTCCGGCGCATTTACATTATCTGTTCCAGACTGGCCTGCTGATTCTTTACTCATCACCTGCGTGGGTTATCAGCCTTATTTAATCGCCATTGACAAAACAAAAGACAGCCTTTATGCAGAGGTACTTATGGAGCGGGGAACCTTTATTGAAGGAGCAGTAGTAAGGGTGGCTATTAATAAAGGGCTTTTTGTTTGGAAAAAAATTGTACAAAACAAGCCCCGCAATGATCGCTACCGATTTGATAATTTTTCTTACGAACTGTATAATAAGCTAGAGCTCGATATTAAAAATGTAAATGTTGGTAAAATAGGAAAGTTTAAACCGCTTCGTCCTATCAGTGAGTTAATGAAGCAAAATATCGATAGCTCAGAAGGAGTACGCTATCTGCCCACCTATCTTACTGAAACTATTTCTGATTATTACTATCAGAAAAAGCCCGTTAAACGGAGAGAAATAATTAAGGCGGCTAATACCAATGGTGTAAACAATGAAAGCATTGTGAATTTTTTGGGAGGCATGGACCAAAACATTAATATATACAACAATTATATCACTGTTTTTAATTTACAATTTGTAAGTCCTGCTAGCGATAATGGCGATTTGTATTATAACTATCAGGTAATTGATACGCAGCAGATAAACAACCAGCGCTATTTTCATTTGATATTTACACCGCGTAGACAAGGCACCAATACATTTGAAGGAGATTGCTGGGTGCATGTAGGTTCTTTTGCTATACAAAGAATGAATCTACGTCTGGGAAAAATGGCCAATGTGAATTTTGTAGATAAGTTAAGCCTTATACAGGAATACACACTTATCAATGATTCTACCTGGTTTTTATCGAAAGATAAATTTGTTGCGGATATATCGCCTCCTATGGCAAAAAATCTCCCGGGTTTTATTGGAAGGAAAACTACCACTTATCGGAAAGTGGTGGTGAATGATACCTCTGTAATAAATGAATTGGCCAATAATAGAATACAAGAAGAGGTAATCACTAGTAAAGGAGCGAGTGATAAAAACAAAGAATTCTGGAATGAGTCGAGGCACGAAGAGCTTTCTAAAACAGAGATGGGGATTATCCGCATGATAGATACTCTTCTTAATGCACCGAGCTTTCAAAAATTTACGCGAAGAGTGAATTTCATGGCTACGGGCTACATGGATGTGGGCAACGTTCGCCTGGGGCAATGGTACAATTGGATTACGGCAAATAGCTGGGAAGGGTTTCGGGCTCGCTTTGATATAAGCAGCAATAAAAAATTTGACAAACGCTGGTGGTATCATACTTATCTCGCTTATGGTTTTGGAGATAAGAAACTAAAAGGAAAAGCAGAGCTGTTTTATTTGCCTCAAAAGCACCCACGGCGCTACTGGTATACTTCTTATACAAATGACTTAGATTTTGGCCAGAATTACTATGGGGAGGTAACACAGGATAACATCTTTGCCCTGGCAATACGCAAACCCACTATTCCTATAAAGTTTATCAAGATTCAAGAGAAGCGGTTTGAGTTTTTTAATGAACATCGTTTTGGTCTTTCAGAGTTGGTAGCGATTACACATAAAAACTTTACTCCACTTAAAAATATTCCAGTCAAAGATTCTTTCCCTGCATTAGCGGGTCGATCGCCGCTTACCAATTTTGAGGTTTCATTGAGGTTGCGCTTTGCTTATCTGGAAAAATTTTTAGAAAACACTTTTTTTCGTACCAGCCTAGGTAGCTCTTATCCTATTGGTGAGTTGTATATTGCGAGAGGGATGGCAGGCGTATTGCGGAGCAGTTATAATTACACAAAAATATCCGGAAGCATTTCTGATTATATAAAAATACCACCGTTCGGCTCTTTCTCATTCCAGGTATATGCCGGTAAAACGTTTGGTACACTACCTTATGTATTATTGGATGTCGCGCCGGGCAATGAGTTACATTATTACAATAAATATGCCTTCAATATGATGAACCGGTATGAGTTTATACATGATCGATTTGCTGGTGTTAATATTGAGCACAATATTGGGAATGGCATATTTCGTTTTTTTCCAAAACTTAAGTTTCGGCAGTTATGGACATTGAAAACATTATGGGGTAGCTTATCCGAGGCCAACAAGCAGTATAATTTCAATAAGGGAGGAAGCTTTCAAACATTGGACGGACGTACCTATCTGGAGTTGGGTACGGGCATCGATAATATTCTTCACGTTTTTCGTATCGACTTTATATGGCGCTTATTACCCACTTCCATACTCGATAAGCAAACTAAAAAGTTTGGTGTCTTCGGCAGCTTCCGGCTTGCATTTTAATACTCAAAGCACAATTGATTATTCTTTTGTGTCACAATGTTGATTATAGTAGCGGATAATATTCTTTAGATCGCTAGGGTTGTGCTTGAAAAAAATCTGTTTCACTTTTTTTACAGAAAATACATGGTGTCGATCGTAAAATGGTTTGCATTTTAGTAATTCAGGCCAGATGAATTTTTCTATATTATAGGCTGTAAAAGGAATATATTGATTGTTGATGTGTAAGTAGTGTTCATAATTACGACTATAAAATACATCCCATAAGAGCCGGGCTTTTCCATCTTCTTCTAATTGTAATTCGTGGTAGCGAGTACGTTTACCCGTACTATCTTTTAAGATTTCTACAAAATTTGATCCCTGTTTCCAGTTTTTTATTTCACTGAAATGAATTTTTTTCTTTTCACCATCTACTCTTATCGCTATAGCATTTCGTTGAAGGTTCCCTCGGGTAATTTTGCCATACAGCGTATCTCCTGATGAGGTAACTAGATAGTCTTGTTGTGCCAGGCAACACGAAGACAGGAGAAGTGAAAAAGTTAATAGAATTATGCTATGCATATTAGATAAGTTGATAAAATCAAACTCTTGTTACAGTAAATATGTCAATTTTTGTCTAATTGTGCAATAATTATGGGTTTAATAAATGTAATTTATAAAATAGTGTATGTAATAAATTGAACACTATATGTCTTTTCTAAATCATTCAAAAAGTGAGTTGCATCAACTGTTGATGTAGCTCACTTTAGTTGGATATAGTTTCTGATTTTTATGGAAGGATTCTTCTGTTGTTATCTGTAACTGTTTCATTAGTTGATGTTGTTACGGTAGCTTCGATACCGGCATCTGTCCATTGGCTATCAGGAGTGGTAAGTACACATGCTCTTTGTGGATTTAATAGCGTTGCTATGGTTGAGTTACGGCGTTGTATGGTAAAGCTTTGTGATTCACCCGGAGCTAGTGCTCCTACACTGAATGTCTCATCTCTGGAAAAATTGCTGTTATGTTTCCTGAAAAAATTTAATGTAGTTGCGCTTGATGAGCCTGTGCCTATGTTGGTGACTCTTATTGTCAGCGGATCCATGTTATTTATTTTACTGCTATTAGCTGGAGCAGTGGGCGATGGACAAAGTGAGGTATGATCCTGCATAGAACTGGGTTTGATAAAATAGGATTCGAAGTCTACATGCAGGTCTGGCCGTTGTGAAGAGCTGCGAGACCCGCCAATTAGTGGCGGCTGCCTTGGAGGTATTGTTGCATAGTATAATGGTGGACAAGTTGCACTTGTAAATCTTGCACAAAGGAAGCGATAATCCAAAATAGTTTTATCGAGTCCTATTAACTTGCCTAATGGAATATCTTCGTAGAAATAAGTTGCAATGGTATTAGGTTGTAGTGAGAGAAAGGTATTGACAAATGATTCATAAGTTAGTGTGCCGCTCTTGTTAAAAGTGCAATTAAATGTGAGCGTGGTATCTGTCTTACTTTTAATGGATATCCTAGATATAAAGTGATTAGACGGTGGTGTTTTTACGCCTGTGACAAGATTTTGAAAGCCGACACCCCGTAATGTAATAGTTTGGGTGTTTGACAGGCGAGAAGAAGTTGCATTCGCATTCCGTATTATTTCATTTTCTCCTCCTAAACTATTTTCTGCAGTTTTTATTCTTATTGTATTTCTGGTGTTTATTGTTACAGATGTACTACCGCCCGGTCGCAAGAATTGTAGGATTACGGGTATGTTTGGCGGTGTACTTCCTAATACTAAAAAATTAGCTGTAGCCGTGTAGGTATTCGATTTATTTGTTAGTTTTCTTGTAGTAAGCCCTCCTGCATAAGAGATGCTTGAGGGGCCAATTACTCTTACGTTATTGGTAAAACTAATCCAGGAGTCAGTAGTTTCTACTTCTATAGTTACGATCTCTGGGATGACGGTCATAGGAACATATATATGTTTAAAGGCAGTTCTTTCGCTACGCATTTCAATATTCTCGAACCTGTTTTCTATCCTTACATTGCTTTTTTGTTTTACGTAGTTTACGAAACTATGTTGTGCATGCAAAGTGATAGCACCAGCAAATAGTAGGGTAAAAAGGAAAAATATTTTTTTCATTTTATCTGTTTTAGCTCTGTTCCATAAGTTAACTATACAACTAATTTTATTTTAAGCGTTTAACAGTAAGCGTAATCGTGCCGGAGTTATCACCATATCCTGCCAATACATCATTGGCATGACACATCAGATAGCCAGTTTTATTTACATTCCAAGTAGCAGATGTACCTATTTTAAAATGTGTATTGTCGTAAGAAGTATTAGTTGTATTGCTAAACACTTCGCCCACCAATGTCATCATATTATAAGAGGTTTGCCTTCTGGCAAAGTCAAAATGGCTTGGATTATAACCTGCTGCAGTAGTCTGTGTGTTACCATTTTTCCATTTAGATGTTGAGGGTACAGAGAACTGATATCGTTCACCTGCTACCATATACAATCCTGTATGATTGTACTGTTGCTTGGCACTAATAGTATATGTTTTAGTTTCGTTTACAGCCAAACGGTTGGCTGCAAAGCGAAGGTTCCTGTCGCCATAAACAAGAAGTTTCGAAAAATCTATTCTTGTTCTAGAGTCTCCGGTTTTAGGCCGTACTTGTAAATCTGGTAGCAGGGAAAAGAAAGGTCTTGAAGCAGACCAAGAATCATTAGCGGCTGCAGTGGCAGTTTTACCATTGATTACAAAATCCTGAAAGAAATAGGATATCTGCGGCTCTGGCATATAGTTGATTTCTGGGCAACCTACTACTGTTTTAGCTCCAATTCCTAACCAGTTCTGTTGTGTAAGTCCACCATAGCAATTGCATAAATATACCAGTCGCAAATTAAACTTAAAGTTATTGCCCTCTCTACGTTTTGCTTCAGTTAGAAGTGTGTTTATATCATTACCGTTGAGGTGCTCATCTTTAAGATAGAGTAGAGGTGTAGTAGAATTTTCATACAAGCCGCCGTGTCCTAGTAGTAATAGGTCTACCGTTTTGCCGGCTTTACTTTGTGCAATAAGTGTAGTAAGAAGATTTGCCTTGGTACACTGATTGTCTGTCAGTAAAATAACTCTCTCGTATCTTCCTGCCATGTGCAGGCTGGTTTTAATGTTTTCAAAATTTTCTGCTATGCCGTCAATAACTTTTTCAATAGCGCCTTTTGCCGGCTGCGGTATAGAAGAGGTGATACTAAGGGAGCCTCCGTTTTCCTGTAATACAACCAAAACAGTGTTTTTGCCGGGCTGTGCCTGAGCAAAAAAGGAAATTGTTATCAAGAAAAAGATGGTTAAGTGTCGCATATGTGTTTTTTGAGTTTAATAAATTATCGCATCATGCAGGATATACCTACTATAGGAACAAAAGACTGTGTCTTAAAATTTTTATCCATGATCCAGCGCATCCCATAATTAAGTACAACATTGCGGCTAATGCGCCAGTCGCCACCAATCGTGATAGCGTTGGGATGTATCGGCGACCACTTTACAGATGATTCTACAATCTCCTTATCAACTGGCTCTGTGAAAACTTTGTTTAGAGCGTCGGCAGGCGTTTTAATAGCTTTTCTTTCTAAAAGTGATTCAATAAAAAAGCTGTATACAGGTCCACCATAACGTAGATTCAAGCCTATAGAGTAAATACGATTATTGGCAATAGCAGTTGTTTCGGTTTCTTCTAATGTAATAGGATCTTGTAGCAGAAAGCTAAGTTCCTCTTCGTACCAGGTTGTACGTAGCAACCCGGCTATCAACCATTTTTTTCCTAAAGGAAGTGTTCCATTTACCCAAGCGCCCCAGCCTGTATTTCTATCCAGTCGAAGGCTTTTAAAAGATCCTTCTTCGTCTGTTTTGTAAGTATAAATTCTACCAAATGCTATATCTAATGAAGCTGCATTCCAATTTTCGGAAATAAATATACCTGCTCGTTGGTTTATTTCTTCTCTTCGCCTGCTGTTGATGGAGTTGATTTGTTCTTCTAAAGAGGTAATTTCATTTCGCAAGGAGGGCTTTTCCATTATATTGGTAGTCGTGTCCAATTGTAATTTTGTCTCTAGTAGCTTTTCCTCCAGATTTGTTTTTTCTTCGGCAAAACGAATACCTATATCCTCATATAGCTCTATAGCCATTAGTGGATCTTTTTTCTTAATCAAATTAATTTTGGCAGCAAAACCAATTCTTCGATCGTTGTCATCATTTTGAACAGAACCTACTGATAAATCTAGAGAAGCTAGGCGACGTAGAAGAGGGCTAGCCTTTTGGTATTTACTCAAATCTTTTCTATTGTAAAACAACTCCCAAATAGGTTGCGATTGTATAGCTAAATTGGGGCTGAGTCGCCAGGATTTAAAAGACCAGTCTACTTTGAAGTCTTTAATATCTGATGTGCGATTTACCTGAGAAGGCGTAACACCCATTAAATCAAAAATAGGTGAAGCAGGAATAGAAAATTCTTTTGGCGTAAGTCGGTCTGTCCTACTCTCATCAATCGCTTGCTGAGCCGGCAAAGTAAAAGGTAATAAAATGGACAGAGCTAAAAGAAACAGTAGTTTTTTCATAACAAATGCTTCACTGATTGTATTACAAAACTACTATCGCACTTTTCTTACGCATATACTTAAGCGTATTGAAAAATTGCGCAAAAAAATACCTGAATATTGGTAGGTACTAACAAGGGCAGGCGTAGTAACTTTCGTTTTTATGCTTTTGAAAAACTAACTTATATTCATGATAAGGGTAGGAAAGTTTCTGAAAGGGGCATAAAGTTTTGGCGGGATTGAAGCCAAATGATATACAATGAAAATGAGAAGAGAAAAGATAAGTATTTCCGGATATGGTTTTTTGCATAAAGTGGTTAGAAATAATCGTCCGGTAAAACACTTTTTTAGGATGGGGGTGTTCCTTTTTTTTGGCTTGTTATTGGCAAAAAGTCATACAGCTCAGGCACAGCCAGACAATAAAAGAATTGATAGTCTTACCAATCTTTTAAATCAATCTACACAGGACACAGCAAAACTTAGTTTGCTATTTGAGATCGGCCGTACTTTTTGGTTTAGGCGTGATTTGCCACAGGCCTATTCTTATCTCACAAAAGTAAGGGCACTATCTAATGAAGCGAAGCATTATAATTACTTATGTGATGCGACTTGCTTATTAGGTAACCTATATATGGAGCTTAAAAAATTTGACTCTGCTTTAATTGTTTTGCAAGAGGGTATTCAATGCTCAGAAAAATATCAACAACCGGAGCATAAGCCAAAAATGTACGAAGGTCTTGCGAATCTCTATGCGACACTGGGCGATAAAGAAACGGCCATCAATTATTCTTTAAAAGCGGTAGACTTGTATGAGAAGAGTGAAATTCCGGAAGTAAATCTTTTACTAGTTTTTGCCTATGCGCAAATTGGGAAGTTTTTTGAATTGCTTAATCAATGGGATAAGGCTATCGTGTATTATAAGAAGTCATTAGAAAAAGCACTTACAGATGAGCGAGAATATTATCGATCAGCACCCATGATGGGGCTGGCCGGTGCTTATGTAGAAAAGAACCAGCTCTCATTGGCCAAAAGATTATGTAATGAGGTATTGGATATGGGCCCAAAAGCAGGGGGCATCCGGATGCGAATACAAGCATGGGGTTTTTTAGGAACAATAGCTTTAAAAGAGCAGGCGCTAAAGGAGTCTATCAATTTTTTTCAAAAATCCTTTCAAACGTCATTAGAGTATAACCTCTTACTGATGGCAGATAGGTATGCTGTTCAAATAGGGCAGGCCTATCTTTTACAAAACAACATTGATAGTGCGAAACACTATTTGCAACAGGGCATTGATCATTCCATTCAAAACAAGAACAATTATATATTAAAATCAGCCTATCAGCAAATGGCTGATTTGTATGAGAAAACAGGAAGCGAATCAATGGCACTGGCCTATCAAAAGCATGTAAATGCAGTAGCCGATACCATTTCATCGCTGGAAAAGGCAAGGGATGTCAATAACCTGGAAATATTATACGAGACAGAAAGAAAAGAGCACGATATTATTGCTCTGCGACTTTCCAATACACAAAAAGAGTTGACTGTAGTGAAGCAAAATCGGTTCTTACTGTTTGGCGGCATTAGTGCACTCGCTCTATTGGTAATTATGGGATTGCTTTATCGAAACAGTCGGCAAAAAGCATTGCTGGCTGAAAAGGATAAGCAACTAAAAGATGATAAAATAGTGTTTCTCGAACATCAACAGCAGGTTGTTTCTTTACAGTCTATGATAAACGGGCAGGAAACAGAACGTACCCGTATTGCTAAGGACTTGCATGACGGACTAGGCGGATTGTTTTCTACCGTAAAGATGCATTTAAGTACGTTGGAACACGAACAACCGGAGTTGATACAGAATAATCTTTTCACCAAAAGTTTTGAATTAATCAATACTGCTTCACAAGAGCTACGCCGTGTGGCACATAATATGATGCCCGAGGTTTTGATAAAGCTCGGGTTGCAACAAGCCGTACAGGATCTTTGTAACAATATCAACGCTGGTCGGCTGCTTACGGTTACGCTTCAATCATATGGCTTAAACAAACGGCTCAACAATGCTACGGAAATAATGTTGTTTCGGATTATTCAGGAATTGCTTAATAATATTATTAAACATGCTGATGCTACCCGGGCTATTATCCAATTTAATAAGGAGGAAGAGCGACTAACAATTACGGTTGAGGATAATGGCAAGGGATTTAATACAATCGAAAAGGATGAAGCTATTCATGCTGGATTGGAAACGGTTAAAAGCAGGGTAGATTATTTGAAAGGAAATATCTCCATCGATTCTGAAGAAAAGATAGGCACAACGATAATCATGAATTTTCTGATTAATGAATAAGTACGCCGATAGGTTTTTTATAACGACAAATTAGGAAAACTTGATAACGATATTAATTGTGGATGATCACCCATTGGTAGGAGATGGAATAGCTACCATGATTAAAGATGTGGATTATTTGCAACTACTTCCCTTACAACGTACAGGAAAGGAAGCGCTACAGTTCTTACAGTCGGTAATGCCAGATATTATTTTGCTGGACATTAATCTTCCTGACACGGATGGGTTGGTATTGTGTAAAATGATAAAAGAAAGGATTTCTTCCACTAAAGTCATAGCCCTTACTTCTACAAATGAAGCAGGCATTATTGCCCAGTTTTTGGCCGAAGGGGGAAATGGCTATCTTTTAAAAGATATGGAAAGGGGTGAGTTACTTACGGCAATCGATAAGGTGATGCAGGGAAAAATTTTCTTGAGTGCCGCCGCCAATGAAAGCATCCTTCAAAAGTTTCATAATGTGCGAGATGCTACACATAGTATCCCGATACTTACCCGCAGGGAAAATGAAATACTACAATTGCTTTATCAAGGATTGACGGGCCCGCAGATAGCGGCGAAATTGTTTCTAAGTCCGTATACGATAGAGACACACCGAAAAAATCTTATGCAAAAACTGAATGTGAATAATACACAACAAATGCTCAAGATGGCTATGGATATAAGATTGATAAAATAAAGGGTAGGGTCATAACATAAGAAAGGAGAATGTTTATTCGTAATCAGGGATATTAAGCCCCAAGATAATGTCTCGTGTCACGGTAAGTATATTGTTTTCCATCATTGCCTCCACGATACCATTGCCTCCTCGATTGGGATGCCTTTTTTTATTCAACGATTGTAATAAAGGGTCGTCTGCAAAAAAATAATCATCCAGATAGTAAGGGATAGTGTCCGGTTCTTTTACCGTAAGATGAACATGTTCCGGCTCGCTGCCATCGGGATAGGAGGCCGGCCGAAATGTATAAAACGTATAGATTCCCTGCTGATTTGTCTTTATCCATCCTCGAATAAAACCATGTCGTTTAGCCCAGCCGGTTTCGTTACCTAGCGTTGCATAAATCCCTTTTCTGTCAGTGTGATAAATGTAGAGAATGATGTCCGAAGCCGGTGTTTTACCATCTTTTTGAAAAACAGTCCCTGTTAATTTTAGCTTGGGTTCCGTTTCAGTAAAAAGAGGTAGTGTGTCTATGGGGGATAGTTTTTTATCTCCATATTCCAATAAGGCTTCACAACCCTCGCAGTTGCCACCCACTGTACGTAATTTTTTTGAGGATACTGTAGTTATTTGCCCGTTGCAGGCTGTTAGTGTGAGAAATACAGTAAGAAGTATGCCTGTAAGGAATTTCATATTGCTTGTGATTAGTAGCAAAAATCACTTTTAGATAGCGGGTTTCAAAATTTGTTGTACTATCCTGATGAGAATATAGTCTAAGAGGAGGACTTGTTACGTAGCTTTTCTTTGAAAAGACGAGCATAGTTTCTACTAAGCCTTATTTCGTGACTGTTTTCCAGAAAGAGATCGTAGTCGCCATTTAGCCGAGACTTATAGGATGTTACGGTTAGAATGTTAACAAGGGTAGATTTATGCACTTGCATGAATTGGTTGGGGTCAAGTTGGGCAAGTATCGCTTTTAGTGTTTGTGAATGAAGGTGTTTTTTGTCTTTCGTATAGATGATGATATACGGGCTTGCTGCTTGTATATAATAAATGTCTTCAACTGGTATGCAAGTGCTGTTTATCCCAGAACCGGCTATAATAACAGATGGGTAGGCGTTTTCTTTTTTTGGTAAGGAAGTATTGATAGTGCTTTTTTGGAGCACCTCTTTTTTTTGAATATAAATAATAGCGACAGCACCATATACCAAAATGTATTTATAAAGATCCTGTGAAAAAGTGTAGCTCAGCATTTTTGCTAAATCATAAGTAGGCGTATAGAAAAAAGCAGAAAGACTATACACGCTAAGCGCATACCAAGCCATGTGCAACAAGGAAGCGATAAGAATAAATAGACCGGCCTTTATCGAAACAAAATCTTTATTGTGCTTTTTAAGGAGGGGTTTAAGAGCTACAGATATAGGTAGAAACCATAGCCAGATTGAATTAAACAAAATAGATTCTGACAAATAAAAGGAGTACTGATGGTGGTAGGAATGAAAATAGTCCTGAGCTGTTACAGTTAAGAAAACAAGGATAGCCGAGGCAACAAGGAGGCGAGTCTTTTTTAAAATAATCGCTAGTTCTGCATGTTTTAAAAGGGATAGCATATTATCTGTAGTTAAATACGGTAATGGTAGATAAAGGTATAGCTTATTCCTAGTAGATATAGCAGTTGTAAGGAGTCATTAATGATAGCCTTACAGTTAATTTGTTTAAAAAAGCTTTGGAAAAGGGTTTTGGTTTATATGATAAGCTTACAATATTAAACTCTAAACTGTCATATGTGTAATATATGTCTCTGTCAATACTATATTTTATAACGGAGTCAGGTTGATAAGTAGTGTCAATTGCCTTGTTTCATTTGTTGAAGGGCATAAAAATTTTGTCGTTTGCTACGGGGCAAATCATGAATGCCCTGATGAACGAGAACCCATGTGTTGATGGCAGATCGGCTAACACCATACTTGGCGGCAAGTTGCCGATAAGTGAATCCCTGAGTCAGGTATTCAAAAACGGCTTGCTTTTTAATATCCATAAGTTTACTTTTTTGTGTAAACCTATTTCAGGACGAGACAATATAAAAGTTGATGATAAGAACTAAAGGCGAACAAAGAGCATCAAGCTGGAACAAAAGCTGATTAGCGAACTGAAGTTGAGAACATATTCTTGTCTCCCCGACTGCCGCCAAACCGTTTGTTGCCTGCTGTACATTGTCAAAACAGTTTAAGTCCAATTGCGAAACTTAATGACCCAAAATCTTCATTAATAATCTTTGTCCGGTTAAAGACATTTATGTAGGAAATCTTTCCTGTCCACTTTTGAGTTTTTGAAAAATAAAACCCGAATGTGGGTTTTATACCCAGTAAAGTCTGTCCGCTAATGAAACTTGGTCCAGCTACAAAAGATAAATAAATACTTTTTGTCGGATGAAATGTTGAACCTGCAAAAAGATTTACCATTCCGCGAACATCATTGCCATTTTCAGGAAATGTGCCATCAGGGTTTGAACGTAAAACTTTGTCGTCTTCAAGATAAATGTCGCCTGTAAGTTCTATTGTCGGTTTGAATTTCGTTTTATTATTTAAAAATGCTTGAAGTCCCAACCCAATTCCCCAAGGATTATTCCCTTTGGTGTAGTCATAAAGAGTGTTATTGTATTGTGTCAATAAGTAAGTTGACACTTTTCTTTGAGTCTGTCCAAAACTTTGTGTCAATATAAAACAGGCAGTTATTGTTATTAGAAATCTTTGCATAAAACGGGTTTGTTAAAACTGACAACTTGCAGTTGATGAATGTTGCTTTTGTATAGCAGGCAACGGTTAAGGTATTTGCGATGGTGCGGTAATAGCATTCCGTCAGACGAGTTTTGTACTAAAGTTAAATAGAATTACTGAAGTTGAACATTTGAAGTCTAGCCGCACTATTGCAAATACCCTGTGTATGTTGCACAACTCAACAGAGCGTATCATTCCAAAAATATACGCTTCTATAGTTGAATATTGGGCTTGAAGAATAAATTAAAATTCATCTATGCAATTCTGAGGAACTATAAACCCACTTTTTTCTACTCTTATCTTTCATTTCTTAGTTGTGCAACAGCCACCGATGTTATGCGGTCGCTTTTTGATGTTCAATTATTTGCTTTTTTAGTTTGTCAGAAATGTTTGTCCATAAAGTTTGGTCTGTCAGCACAAGTTTGCAATTACATTCAGTTTCTGCAACACCTGTAATGTGTCTAAACCAGTCAAAATATGTCCATTCTCTTGGTTTTGGTGAATAAAGAAAAAGTCCGTTGTTGTCCCAATGAACTTCTGTCGCTGTTCTATAAATCAAAGTAAAACGTTCTTTGTCTGGCTTAATGAAAAGTCGTTCTTTGTCGTCAATACCAATTTCTAAAATTTTGTCTATCGTCATTTGCTTTCTTTGAATTGGTCATTATATAATTTTACGTGATGCGGAAACTCTTCTTCAAAGAATGGATACGATATACCCAAAATTGTAATTTCAAAAACATCATTGTCCATTCCGTTAATATTTGCTCCTTGTCCTTTAATTTCAATTCCGTTTGGATTAACCACTTTCAATTTCGGGATGTCCGCTGTCGCAATAAGTTTGTCGTCAGGATAGTCAGTAATGATTTCAATATTGTTAGTCAAGCAATAAGTTTTTAGAAAGTCATAGCCTGAAATGATGTTGTCAAAAGTTACGTTACCAAACACAACTCTCATTGGTGCATCTGCTTTTTCAAGCTCTGTCGTTCCTATTAGTTTGTCGTCAAGAAATATGTCGTAATGTCTTGTTGTCATTGGTGGGGTGTTTCGTTAAAGTGCCGCATAACGGTTAAGGGCTTTCTGCTGTGCTGGTATTCTGTGATCCGTCCAGCCCGGAACATATGCCCAATATTGTTACTAAAGTTGAAGATAGATTATTTTGCTGATCTGTGATTCTTCTGCCGGAACTAAAGCTGATTAGCGATTTGCTGTTGAGGTTTTGTTCTGAAACCAGTATGGCAGAAAACACATGTTAGCGGGTCGTTTTTAGTCTGTCAATGTTTTAGTTTCACTATTTTTTAAAAGAGAACTTAGCGTGTAAATATCTTTTGTCAAAATGGAGATTTTACTCTTTTCGTATGCTATAACTCCGCAAAGAAATGAAAGTCCGTACGCAAGTTCCCAAAACGGAATTTGTCTTTCCATTATTTCTAACTTTTCCTTCTCTCTAAATGTATTCTCGAGAATTTCTTGTCGGCTCTCATCATCTAATTCTGAAGTCTCTAATATTTTTTTTACTCTATCAATTTTATGATCGACTAATTCCTTAGTAGAAATGTTCTTTATGAAAGTCGAAATGCCAGGACCTAAATCATATATTGATTTTAGTTTTTCATTGAGTTCATGTAATTGAAATTTTATAGAACTATGAGCAGCGTCATTTCTTATTTTTCGCAAAGAGTTTAAGCTGGAATAAATATTTTTATTAATCAGTCTAAATATATATGCAAGTTCAATTTTAGAGGAAAATGAACTTAATTGCCCTGGATATTTGAATAGTCTATCCTTATGATTTTTAGATATATCTTTCGGCAAAACACTTTCGATAAGCTTTGTCAAATGTTCGTCTACATAAGCCGTTGCGATTAGCAGAGCTCCTCTTCCTGACTCTTCAAAAAGTCGGTCAAGCAAGTCTTCAAATAACTGGCTAACTTCTGGATAGTCAAAAGGATTAAATTTCTTGTCGTGATTCTCCATAAAATGCCCGCTAACGGTTTCGGGCTTTGCGTTCGGGCGGGTTTCGGAGCACAAAACTGTCAACTTGCACTTGTAAGCTCCCCCAAAAATAGTACGTTTTAAAAGTGGACAAAAGTCTTAATTTT